>CAJXSA010000047.1 GCA_913060595.1 uncultured Ignavibacteria bacterium | reverse complement strand
TGGAAACATGTGTTGAGGCAGCATGTTTCCATTTTTCCTTCTTTCTGATCTTTCAGATCAATCCGTCCAGGATTGCCGCCACTCGTTCGCTGGCTCCGGGCGTGCCCATCATTTCCCTGACGCGGCGCAGTTCCTGCCGGGTTTTCTCGTAATGCTCCGTGTCGGTGAAATACGGGAGGGTGTACGTGGAAATGTAAAACGGGGTGACGTCGGACTGCAGCAGTTCGGGGACGATGCGTTTGCCGGCAAGAATGTTCGCCATGCCGATGTTCGGAAGCTTGACCAGATGGCGTCCGATCTGATAGTTCAGCGCCGACGCGCGGTAGACAATCACCATCGGCGTCTCGTAATACGCGGTTTCCACCGTCGCCGTGCCGGACGCGACGATGGCCGCGTACGCGTGCTGCATGAGGGCGTGCGTGGCGTCACGAAGCAGGGGTACGTCAGGATGTGCGCGCATGTATTCCCGGTACAGCTCGTCGGGCTGCCGCGCCGCACCCACGGCGATGCTGCAGCCGGTTTTGCTGCGCAGCCGATCCGCCGCCGCGAGCATGGCGGGGAGCAGCCGATGGATTTCCTGTTTGCGTGAACCGGGCAGCAGGGCGAGCAGCGGTTTATCTTCGGGCAGATCCCATCGCCGGAGAAACTCCCCGCGGTCGACATGCTCGAGTATCTCGAGCAACGGGTGTCCGACAAAGGTCGTCGGAATGTCGTGCGCCGTGAAGATTTCTTCCTCGAAGGGGAGAACCACCGCCAGGTGATCCACAAGTTTTTTCATCTTTGCCGCCCGGTTTTTCCCCCACGCCCAGACCTGCGGACTTATGTAATACAGCACGCGTCCGTCCATCTCCTTGATCTTTTCGGCGAGACGGAGATTGAATCCGGGATAGTCGATGAGCACCGCAGCGCGGGCTCCGCGGTCGCGGTAGGCTTCCTGGCAGCTGCGGAACATCTCCTTGAGGAAGGGGTAGTGCCTGACCACCTCGACGAAACCCATAATGGCCGTGTCCCGAATGTGGTACAGCAGCTCCATGCCTTCTGCCTGCATGAGGTCGCCCCCGATACCGAAAAATACGGCGTCGGGATGCCTCTGGCGAAAAGCGCGAATGACGCGCGCGCCGTACTGGTCGCCGGAGGCCTCCCCGGCGACGATCATGATGACGGGAGCGCCGGCGCTCATGACAGGGCGGCGGAGCCGGATGCGGTGAGACGGGTCATCGGATGATCCAGATAATGATCAGGATGAGCGTGGCAATGAAAAAAGCCTGCAGGGTGCGCGTTTCCGACTGCCACCCGGCCTTCCAGTCGATGTCCACCGGATGCCAGGAGCGGTACGGTGTGAGGCGAAAGAAGAAGCGCGGCACTTTTGCACAGTAATCGTCGTACTCCTGTCCGAATTTTTCACGCAGGAATTCTTCCTCTTCCGTGACGATCATCGTGTACTGGAAGAAAAACCAGAGCAGGGCGAAGATCTGCAGCCAGGGCCAGAGCGCGAGCGACATGATGCCCACGCCGAGGTAGATGAGGATGTTGCCCACGTAGAGGGGATTGCGCACGAAGGCGAACGGACCGGAGGTGACGAGTTTGCTCGCCCCCACTTCTCCTGTGACGCGCGTTTCACTGCCGACATAGAAAACACCCCAGGCGCGCAGGAATTCTCCGAGCGCGGACACCGCGAAGCCGATCAGCAGGCTGGTAAGCGTCGGCCGGGCGAAAATCAGCATCACGAGGACAAAAGGGAGCGGGGTGTAGCTCCGGTTGCGGAACAGGAACTGTCGTATGGTCACGTTTTCCTCAATTCATATCAAACCATAAACTTAGCTCCGCTGTCATGGAAAAACAATACTGCGGCCTGCCGCGCGCGCCGCGCCTGCTATGAATCCACGCGCGTTTTGAATATCTTAGAGGGATTCGCACAGGTGGCGCTTGAGCGCGCCGCTTCCTTTTGTTTCCAGACGAGATACATCCGGCATGCTCACGAAATACGGACTCGATGTCGCAATACCGATACTGATCATCGCCCTCGCAGTGGTGATTATCGGCTTCTTTGTGTCCAATGTGCCCCTGCGCATCATTCTGATCACCGTGGGACTGGGCACGCTGCTGTTCACGCTGAATTTTTTCCGTGATCCCGATCGCACCACGCCCGACGTGCCCGGCGGCATCATATCCCCGGCGGACGGGAAGATCGTGAACATTTCCGAGATCGATGAGCCGGAATTTCTTGGCGGACGCGCACTGCAGGTGTGCATTTTCATGTCCCCGCTCAACGTGCACGTCAACCGTTTTCCTGTCAGCGGCACCGTGGAATTTTTCCGCTATGTCGAGGGACGGTATGTCATGGCGTTCGAGGACAAGGCGAGTGACCTCAACGAGCGCACGCTCATCGGGATCAACACGGGCGAGTTCAAGGTGCTTTTCAAGCAGATCGCCGGCTTCGTCGCGCGTCGCATCGTCTGTCCCCTCACCGTGGGCGACAGCGCCGTGGCCGGACGGCGCTTCGGCATGATTAAATTCGGATCCCGCGTCGATGTGCTCATGCCGCTCGACGCTGACATCAAGGTATCCATGGATCAGCACGTGGTGGCGGGCGAAACTGTGCTCGCCACGGTCACGCGCTGATCGATTATTCACCGGCAAGCGAAGGCACGCATTGAGAATACGGCTCAGCAGGTCCATCGTCCCGAATCTGTTCACCGTGCTGAACATTTTCTTCGGGTTCCTGAGCATCATTTTCGCGGTGCAGGGACTGTACGTGCAGGCCGCGTGGTACATCGTGCTTTCCGCCGGCTGTGATGCGCTGGACGGGTTCATGGCGCGTCTGACGCGCTCCGAAAGCGAATTCGGTGTCGAACTCGATTCCCTTGCCGACGTGGTGAGCTTCGGTGTCTCGCCGTCCTTCCTCATCTATTCCCTCGCACTGCATGAATACGGCACCTTCGGCATGCTCGTCTCCGCCGCGCCCCTGATTCTGGGCGCACTCCGCCTCGCGCGATTCAACGTGCAGCTTGTTGGATTCTCCAAGGATCATTTCACGGGCATGCCCATTCCGCTGGCGGCGCTGACACTGATTTCCTTCGTGCTCTTCTTCCGGCCTGAAGAGATCAGGGCGAGCGAGCAGCTGCAGTACGCGCTGATCGCCCTCACCGCCGCCTGTGGCATCCTGATGATCAGCACCGTGCGCTATCCGGTCATCCCGAAGATTTCCCTGCATGCGTTCCGGACGCAGCCGGTGCGCATGGGAGTGTTCACCGTCAGTGCACTCGCGGTCGTGATATCCGCGGGCAAGCTCCTGTTTCCCGTTTTGCTGACGCTCGGACTCACCGGACCGGTGTTCGCTCTCGGAAGACAGCTGCGCCGCCTCGGCGGACACGGCGGCCCGCGAGAAGACACGGAGGATGAGGACGAAGACGAAGAAGAAGACAGACAGCAGAACCCCGTTTCCGTCGATTCGCAATCATAAAGGTAGACCATGTACAAAGCGATTATCACCGTGAAACTTCGACCGTCCATTCTCGATCCTGAGGGGAAGGCCATCGAGCATGCCCTGCAGTCGCTGGAATACACCCAGCTCTCGGGTGTGCGCGTCGGCAAGGAAATCGAACTGACCGTCGACGCTCCGAGCAGGGAGGAGGCGGAGGCCGCCGTCGATACGGCCTGCAGCAAGCTTCTGGCAAATCCCGTGATGGAGGATTACACCTTCGCACTGGAGGAACTGTGATATGGCAGGAGTGAAATTCGGCATCGTCGTTTTCCCCGGCTCCAACTGTGATCATGACGCGTATCACGCCGCCAAGCATGTGCTCGGTGAGCGTGCGCAGTTCCTCTGGCACAAGGAAAGCGACCTTGGAGGCGTGGATGTGATCGTCCTGCCCGGTGGCTTCTCCTACGGTGACTACCTTCGCTGCGGCGCGATCTCCCGTTTTTCCCCCGTGATGCGTGAAGTGATCCGTCACGCCGAGCGCGGCGGCCACGTGATCGGCATCTGCAACGGTTTTCAGATCCTGACAGAGTCGGGACTGCTTCCCGGCGCACTCCTGCGCAACGCATCGCTGAAATTCGTCTGCCGCGACGTACATCTTCGCGTTGAGAACGCGCAGACCGCGTTCACCTCGCAATACGCGCAGGGACAGGTGCTGCGCATTCCCGTTGCTCATGGTGAGGGAAATTTCTATACTGACGATGAGACGCTCAAGGCGCTCGAAGACAACGGACAGGTGGTTTTCCGCTACGCGGAGGCCGACGGCAGCGTGACCGACGCCGCCAATCCGAACGGCTCCCGCAGCAATATCGCCGGTATTGTCAACGAGCAGGGCAACGTGCTGGGCATGATGCCGCATCCCGAGCGTGTCGTCGAAGACCTGCTGGGTTCCGCGGACGGACTCGGCGTGTTTGCATCCCTGGTCGAAAATATCGCGGGCACCGTCCCGGCCCTTTCATAGGAGGTTTATCATGTTCGGAAATATCGGCGGATGGGAAATTCTCATCATACTGCTGCTCGTCATCATCTTCTTCGGCGCCAAGAAAATCCCCGATCTCGCGCAGGGACTCGGCAAGGGAATCAAGGAATTTCGCAAGGCAGCGAAAGACATTCAGGAAGACATCAGTCTCGAAGAGAAGAAGGAAGAAAAAAAGCAGGGCTAAGTCCGTCTCCGCGGAGGATCTGCGGGAGAACGGGGTCGCAGCCCCGCATCTGATGTCATGTCAGCATGATGCATTACACGCACGTACGAAATCGTATTGAGGCACGGAAGGAATTCTGTGCCTCTCTCGTTGCAGGGACGCTCGAACGCGTGACACGGGAGGAGGGTTACAACGCCTTCATCGAAGTGTTCGACGAGGAGGCGCGCGCGACGGCCGCGGAATGCGACGAGCGGATACGCACGGAACGCGCTCGCCCGCTCGAAGGCATGCTGATCGGGATAAAGGACAATATCTGCATCGAAGGAAAGAAAACAACCGCGGCTTCGCGCATGCTGGCGCACCACCGCGCCGTCTATGACGCGACCGTGGTGACGCGTCTGCGCGATGCCGGGGCGGTGATCGTGGGTCGCTGCAACATGGACGAATTTGCCATGGGGTCATCCGGGGAAACGTCCGCGTACGGACCGACGCTCCATCCGTTCCTCGAAGACCTGGTTCCGGGCGGCAGCAGCAGCGGCAGCGCCGCCGCCGTCGCCGGGGGACTCGTGCACGCAGCGCTGGGAAGCGACACCGGCGGTTCGGTGCGACAGCCCGCCGCATACACCGGCACGGTGGGCATGAAGCCCACCTGGGGCAGGGTGTCCCGTTCCGGTCTCATCGCGTTTGCCTCCAGCTGCGACCAGGTGGGACCGATCACCGCCGATGTGCGCGACAGCGCCCGCATCCTGGCTGTCATCGCCGGTCCCGACTCCCGCGATGCGACGACGGCACGCACTCCCGTCGACGATTACGTTGCGGCCGTGGATCGCGGGGTCGACGGTCTCCGCATCGGAATTCCCCGCGAGTACATGGGGGAAGAAGTGCCCGATGACATGCGTGCGCGCGTGCGCCTGGTGGGCGCGATGCTGCGTGATGCGGGAGCAGAGCTCCGTGAGGTGTCCCTGCCACACAGCACGCTTGTTTTTCCCGCATACTTTGTCATCGCCAATGTCGAAGCGTCATCCAATCTTGCACGCTACGACGGCGTACGCCTGGGCCGTCCGGAGGGAGACGCCGTGGAGCGTGCAGGAGGAAACGCTGCGCGCATGGCGCGCGCACTCGAGAAGCGATACCGCGCGAGCAGGGGCAGCGGGTTCGGCCGCGAAGTGCAGCGCCGGATTCTCCTTGGAACACAACTGCTCGAGGAAGGGGAGGAGGCGGACTGGTATGACCGCGCCCGATGCGTGCGTCGACAGATCCGCGAGGAGTTCGCGGCAATGTTCAACGACATCGATCTGCTGCTGACCCCTGTCACACCCGGTCCCCCGTTCGCGTTCGGCGAGCGGTTGCGCGATCCGCTGCACATGTATCTCACTGATCTGTTCAACACGGCAGCCAACCTCACCGGTGTTCCCGCCATCAGCGTTCCCGCGGGTGCCGACGCACGGGGACGGCCGCTCGCCGTGCAGTTCATGGCCGGCGCATTTGATGAATCGACGCTCTACGCCGCGGCGGGCTGTGTCGAACGCGTCCTCGCGGCCCAGGGGGCGGATGTCAGAGGAGGTGCGCGGTGAGCGGCGTGTCGTCAACGCAGTTCCGTTCCAGGCTCCCTGAAGCGACGGTGCGCATTTTCTCAGACTTCGACGGCACCATTGCGTCCGCGGATGTGGGGGAAGAACTGTTCAGACATTTCTGCGGCGACGCTGCGTTCGAGGAAATCCTCGGACGCTGGAACGCCGGACAGCTCACCGCGCCCGAGGCCTACGGGCAGCTCTGCGCGGCGATGGGCGAGATCCGGGAGAGGGACATCACGCGGTTTCTCTCCTCGTACGCGATCGACGCGAGTTTCCCCCGTTTCGTGCAGTGGTGCGATGAGCGGCGCTTTCCGCTGCATGTGCTCAGTGACGGCGTCGATGCGTATATTGAACCGCTGTTCGCCGCGGCGGGCGTCGACGTCCCTGTGCTGTGCAATCGCTTTGAGCTTCGCGACGGCCGCGCACACATGCATTTTCCGTATTATGATCCCCGCTGCCCGGACATCGCCCACTGCAAGAGCAACCACGTGGCCCTTCTCGCACGGGATGAGGATATCATCGTGTACGTGGGTGACGGCCGCTCGGACTTCGAGGCGGCGCAGTATGCGGACATGGTATTCGCCCGCGGCGCGCTCGAGACATACTGCCAGGAGCAGAACATCACTTTTCGCCGGTTGTACACCTTCTCCGCGATGCGCGACCAGCTCGACACCATGCTGCAGCAGAAAACCCTCCGCAAGCGCAGGCGGGCGGAGGTTCTCCGGCAGCAGCTCTGGAGCCGCGGATAAGCACCGAGCATGCACCGTGTTTCGGATGAAGCAGGAACTGCCAGAATGAACGATCCCCAGTTGACCAGCGTGCGTCCCCCCGAACTGCAGCCGATGCAGATCGCCCGCCATGTCGCACTTTTTCTCATCACGTTCGTGACGACCACCATCGCGGGCATGCTCTGGCAGAACGAGATCGATCTCGCCAATTTCACCATCGGACTGCCGTACGCCTTTTCCGCGCTTTTCATTCTCAGCTGCCATGAATTCGGGCATTATTTCGCGGCGCGATACCATCGTGTCCGCGTCACGCTGCCGTACTACATCCCTCTGCCGCCGCTTCCGCAGTTCATCAATTTCGGGACCATGGGAGCGGTGATACGGACCAAGGCACAGATTCCCGACCGGCGCGCACTCTTCGATATCGGGATCGCCGGCCCCGTCGCGGGTTTCGTCGCCAGCGTCCTGGTGCTTGCGTACGGTTTCATGACGCTCCCGGGACAGGACTTCCTGCTCGGCATACACCCGGATTACGATTTCACCCTGCATGCATCGGCCACTGCGGAACCCGGTTTTGCGCTCACATTCGGGAAAACGCTGCTGTACAGCATCATGGAGCAGCTGTTCAGCCGTCCGGGCGCCTACGTGCCGCCCATGACCGAAATGTATCACTATCCGTTTCTCATCACCGGCTGGTTCGGGCTGCTGGTCACGGCGCTGAATCTGCTGCCGGCCGGGCAGCTCGACGGAGGGCACATCACCTATGCCATGTTCGGACACAGGCAGCACACCGTCGGCCTGATCACCGTCGCCGTCCTCGGGACCGCAGGGGCGCTTGGCATTCTCCCCGCGCTCATGGAACTCGCCGGATTCGGCGATGCGGCACTCGCTTTCATGGAAGCGTTCGGTGACTATCAGGCGTGGTTCTGGCCCGGCTGGCTGTTCTGGGCGCTGCTCATCGTGTTCGTCGTGAAGGTGAAACATCACGAAATCTATGATACAAAAGCACTTACACCGGGAAGGCGTGTGCTGGGGTGGTCTTCATACGCAGTATTTCTCCTGTGCGCATCACCGGCGCCGATTTATCTCGGGTAAGGGGAAAAATCCATCCCGACCGGAGTTTGCGATTGACTTTGGGAGGGGGTGGACGTATGTTTGTACTGCCTCCTTGATAGTGTGACAGTAAGCCGGGGCATGGTCTTATGAGACATGCCCCGGCTTCATTACACGGCATCTCAAATAGAGAATTCTTGTCCATGAGCCTGAAACGTTTTCTCCCCCTGATGGTCGTGCTGCTGCTCTCCGGCTGCAGCGATGACGATTCCACCCTCGATCCTGCTCTCAATGACACGCCTATCGTCTTTTCCGACCTCGAGTTATCGGCTTTCGTTGTCGATACCGATACGCTCGACGTCAAGGCGGGGCAGGACAAGTCCCCGGACGATCCTGTCACCGTTCCGTTGAGTGTGCAGGTTCAGGTGCAGCGTCCCGCGCCCACCGAGAACGTGCTGCTTCGCTGCACGGTGACGCAGGATGGGTCGCGCACCCCGGTCGCCGAACGCAGCATTGCCGATGTGGCCGAGGGAATGCAGCGCTTCGACTTCGACATCGCGCTCAGCCGCGGTGACGTCGGAGATTACCGTGTTGAGGTGACGGGCGAAGATGCAGCGGGTACGGTGTCGGCACGCGCGTTCGCCACGCTTCGGGTCATTTATGGAACCAAGCCTCCTGTGCTCGTGGAACTCAATGCGCCGGATTCCGTGCAGCTGCAGGCGCAGGTGGTGACTTTCGACATGAGCGTGCTGGTGGAGGACGAAAGCGGCCTCGCCGACATAAAACAGGTGTTTTTCAACAGTTTCCTGCCGGATAACTCACCATCGAGCGGAAACCCGTTCATCCTTCGCGACCAGGGTGTTGCCTCGCAGGGAGATGCGGTTGCCGGTGACGGCTGGTATTCCATCCGTGTTCAGCTTCCTCCCAATGCGCAGAAGGGAGAATACGAATTCCAGTTCCGCGCCGTCGATTTCTCCAACGCCACGTCCAATGTTATTATTCACAAGCTGATCGTTTACTGATGCACTTAGGAATTATCAAGAAGGGAAGTGTGTGCGGCGCGCTGCTTCTGCTGTGCTGCGTTTTCGCGGCGAATGCGCAGCAGCGTCCGGGTGCATTCAGCATGCAGCGGACCGTTTCCGGGCCGGACGACCGTCCCCTGAGCAACTCCGCGGTGGATTTCCTGGTCCGCGGCGACACCCTGTGGGTGGCCGGCGGCAAGGGCATTGACTACACCGCGGATGGTGGCGCGAGCTGGACGCATTTCGGCGCGGACGCACCGTTCGATTACGAAGACATCGCCGCCCTGGAAGCCTACGGCTCCACGTTCTGGGCTTCCCTCGCCGGCTCGGAAGACAGTGACCAGGGCGCGCTGCCGAAGGGACTGGGCCTTGTTCGCTCCACGGACAACGGGCGGACATGGACGCATTTCGAGCAGCCGATGGAATCGCAGGACATGTCCGTCTACGAGATCACGTACGGCGCGAACACCATTCGCGCCCTCGCGGTCACCACGGCGATAAACAACATCACATACGATATCGCGGTGACCGGCCGGGCCGTTTTCACGGCCAGCTTTGCGGGCGGCCTGCGGAAATCCACGGACGGCGGGGCGACCTTCACGCCCGTGCTGCTTCCGCCGGATTTTCTCGACCGCATCTCCCCGGACGATACGCTGGATTTCGAGCTGTCCCCTGTCAGCAGGCCGGACCTCGATCTGCGTGAAAGCCTCAATCACCGCGTGTTCTCCGTGCATGCCATCAGTGACGATTCCATACTCGTGGGCACCGCTGGCGGAGTCAACCTGTCCACCGACGGTGGCGTGTCGTGGCGGAAGTTCTCCTTCAACAACCAGGTCCAGCCCATATCCGGCAATTTCGTCGTCGCGCTCGGTGACAACATGATTGACGGCGCGCATTACATCTGGGCATCGACGATCAACGCGCTCAATCCCATCGAATTCCGCGCGGTCAGCTACAGCACGGATATGGGGGAGAGCTGGTCGACGACGCTGCGCGGTGAATTCACGCACAACTTCGGCTTCGACGGCGGCGTGGTGTACGCACCGACGAACTCGGGGGTGTACCGCAGCGACGATGGGGGAAAGAGCTGGATCGGCTTCTCGCATTTCGTCGACAGCCGCAGCAGGCAGATCGCCTCGGAAGAGCGCTGTTTCGCAGTGGCGGCGGTCGGGGATGAGATATGGGTCGCCAACGGCGACGGACTGATGAAGACCACCGACAGTGAAAATTCATTTTTCGGGACGGAATGGACCATTCGTCGCGCTGCGCAGGCTCTCGAGAGTGCGGAGGAGGTCTATGCCTATCCCAATCCCTTTGCGCCCGACGACGAAGTCTGCCGCGTGCATTTCCGCGCCGAGAGCGGGAGCGTTTCCATCCGCATATACGATTTCGCGATGATGCCGGTCCGCACACTGCTGCGCAATGCCATGCGCACACCGGGCATGGAGCATGACGAGATCTGGGACGGCAAGAACGACAGCGGCAGCCGTGTGGCCAACGGCGTGTATTATATCGAAGTCGACAACGGGACCGGTGACCCGCACTGGACCAAGGTGATCGTATTGCAATGAGAGAGAAGCGCATCATGCAGCAACCATCATACGCACAGCGCTGCGGCGCCGCGGCAGTCCTTCTCGCACTGCTGCTGCTGCCCGGATTCGCGCAGGCCCAGAACGGCACCGCGGGTGCGTTCACCCGCATGGGGTTCGGCGCACGCGGACAGGGCATGGGCAATGCGCTGTCGACCGTCAACAGCGGAACGATATCCACGTATTATAATCCCGCGCTGAGCGCATTCTCGGAAGGACATGCCTTTCACGGCAGTTACGGCTTTCTCGCGCTCGACCGGGCCTTCAACCAGGTCAGCTACACGACCACCATTCGCATTTACAACGAAGAAGCGAAGATTTACGAGAAAGAGCCGGGTGTGCAGTCGATTTCCGGCGTCGCCGTGACCTGGATCAACGCCGGCGACGCGGACATTCAGGGCTATGACAGCGACGGCTTCAAAACGGAGATGCTGAGCGTGTTCGAAAACCAGTTCGCGGTCAATTTCGGCACTCGCTTCTCCGACAGGCTTGCCGTCGGGTTCAATGCGAAATTCTACTACTCCGGCGTCTATGAGGGCGTCACCTCCTCCGGTTTCGGTGTCGACGTCGGCGCGCTGTACACGGTGTCGCCATCCCTGCGCATCGCACTCGTGGCGCAGGAACTGCTGACCAAGTACAAGTGGGACACCAGTGACCTCTACGGCGCCGAGCGCGGAAACACCACCGAGGATCCGTTTGCACGCATCTTCCGCCTCGGCGTGGGCTACACGCTGCCTGACGCATACGGCATCGCCGCAGCCGAGGTGGAGCAGATCGACGGAGACGTCTACATGGCGCGCGTCGGACTCGAAATGCCCGTTGCGGAGGGAATCTGGCTGCGGGGCGGGGTCGAACGTCTCGACCTTTCCGACGCAGGCATCGACCCGCGTCCCAGTTTCGGTTTTTCCGTCAGTCAGCCTGTGGCGCAGCTGCAGCCGGTCATCCATTATGCATTCATCCTGGAACCGGTCGCGCCTTCCCCGACACATGTTCTTTCCTTCGCCCTGCATTTCTAATCGACCGGGAGCCGCGATATGAAACGCGTTCTTTTTGCCGCCATCGTCCTGATCCTCATCGCACCACAGGGTGCATTTTCCCAGGCGGGACAGGCGGGACTCTCCTTTCTGAAAAACGGCGTGGGTGCGCGCAGCGTGGCCATGGGGAACGCCGGCGTCGCGCTGGGCGATCTCGGTTCGGCGATGTATTACAATCCCGCCCTTCTCGCCGACGATGAGCGGGCCTCGATTTCCATCGTGCACAACGAGTGGATACAGGATATCAGCACCGAGTATATCGGCATCTCGCTGCCCGCGAACGGCTGGAGCTTCGGCGTCTTTCTGGGACTTACCTCGGTTGCCGGCATCGAGCTGCGTGACACGCCGTCGCCGGAACCGGACGGCACGTTCGACTCCCAGAATTTCGCAGGCGGCATCACCGCGTCCTTCGGCCTGGCGGATGTGCTCGACTTCGGCTTCAACCTCAAGTATATCTTTGAAAAAATCCATGTCGACGACGCGTCCGGCTACGCGGTTGATCTCGGCGTTTCGTCACAGCCATTCACGGACGGCGACCTCAGGGACCTTCGCTTCGGCGCGGCCCTTTCCAATCTCGGCAGCATGAGCGCGCTCAGCAGTGTGGAAACCACGCTGCCGCTGCTTCTGCGCTACGGTGCCGGCTACGCCATTCCCGTGCGCGCCCTCAAGAGCGCAGTCAACATCGAGGTCGGCGGCGTCAGTCTGCTCGAAGAGAGTACGACGCATGCGAATATCGGCATTGAATTCGACTACGTCGACATGGTGTTTCTCCGCCTCGGCTATCGCAGTGGTTTCGACGACAAGGACATCAGCTTCGGCGCAGGAGCGCGCTACAGCTCACTCCGTTTCGACTACGCGTTCGTGCCGCACAACGACAGTTTCGGCAACGCGCACACCATCGCCCTCTCCATTATGCTCTGAGTGCCATGCCCCGGCGGCAGCACATCTGCTTCACTTTCGTGGGAACGGTCACGCGCGATTCGCGTCTGCGCCGCTTCGTCCGCACGGCCGCGCAGATCGCCGACGTCTCCATCCTCGTCCTGACCGATGATCCCTCCGCGTCGCTGCCCGACGCCACCGTCGTCTCCGTGCCCCGCAAATCATCTCTCCGTCACTCACTGCCTCAATACTGGCGCACCGCTGCGGACAGTCTCCCTTCCCGCGGCGCGGATCTGTTTTTCGCCGCGGACCTGTACTCACTGCTTCTGGCCGCCCGTCTGGCTGCCGCGGGATCTGCACGGCTTGTCTATGATTCACGGGAGCTGTACCGCGCCATTGCCGGACTCGAGGGCCGGTGGCTCACGCAGCGCTTCTGGTCATGGCTGGAACGACGGTATGCGCGCCGCGCAGATGCGGTCATCACCGTCAACGGCAGCATTGCGGACATCCTCGCTTCGGACTATGCGCGGGTCCAGGTCCTGCACAACTACCCGGACGCCGTTGCGGACCGCGCTCCCGACGGCAGCGGGCGCCTGCGTTCCGCGTTCAACATTTCCGGCACACAGCCCGTTCTTCTCTCCCAGGGTGGACTGCAGCGGGGGAGGGGCGCCCTTCTCTGTATCGACGCCCTTGCGCGCATCGACGATGCCGCACTCGTATTCCTCGGGAATGGTCCGATGCGCGATGAGATCCTGCTGCACGCGCAGGTCCAGGGCGTCGGCGACCGTGTGCATGTGCATCCCGCTGTCCCTTCCGGGGAACTGCTGCAGTGGACTGCCGGCGCGGATATCGGACTGTGCATGATAGAGAATCTCGGACGCAGTTATTATCTGAGTCTCCCGAACAAACTGTTTGAATACATCGCCGCGGGACTGCCGGTCGTGGGAAGCGATTTTCCGGAAATCAGCCGCGTTCTCCGTGAAAGCGGTGCGGGAATCGCTGTGCCACCCGAAAATGCCGACGCGCTCGCCGACACACTGCGGCAGCTGCTCACGGAGCCGGCGCGGATCGACGCGCTGAAGCGGCGCAGCCAGGCGGTCCGCACACAATACCAATGGAGTGGCGAAGAACCGAAGCTGCGCACACTGCTCGAAGAACTCCTCGAGAGGCGCGAAGACTGAATTCCCCTCAATCTGCCGGAGGAATAATCTTCCGCTGATGCCCATTTTATTCGCAGTACGGCAATAATATCCCGGGAGTTGGGAAATAATTCATTTGCCGCAAGATGCGTCCCACGAAGCAGTCTAATATCGTGCTATTTTCAAGTATTCGTCCCACAAAAGCGCATTCTGCGCCCTTCGGAAGGCGAGTGACTCCCACCGTTTTGAATAATTTGCCGTGTGTCGGCAGATTATTCCGCATGCTGCTGATAATTCTTCAACTGTTGTGATGTAATTCCCCGCGGACGCAATCGGGGGCTCGGACGAAGGGATGCAGCTGCAGGCGCGTTGCCGGGCTTTCAGTGCGGGTGACGAAGGCCTCCGTGCTTGTCGGTCGAGCCGCTCAGCGGTCACGTTCGAGCAGGTGGCGAAGTTCGCGCTTTTTCTCTTCCGGCAGGGGGGAGAACTGCAGTATGGCAACGCTCAGCAGGCGGTATTCCTCGCGGAGATCGGGAGCGCCGTCTGCGATGGCCTGCAGGTGTTCATCGATGGCGTGCGTGTCGCCTCGTGCGGCGGGACCGGTGAGGACCTTTTCGGCGGGATGGTCGCGAAGCTGCGCGACGACGGTTTCGAGCATGGGGAGGAAATAGTCGGTCATGGCTTCGTCCCTGCCGGTGGCCGTTCGCAGGAGACGGTCTGCGTGTGCGGCGATGGCCGTGCTGAAATTTCCTGCGAAGACGCATGCGGCGTGGTAGAGCGCCTTGCTCCGGGCGTCCACGCGCAGCGGCATCCAGCCGAGCAGCTCCGCGAAGTCTTTTGCGCGCGTCCAGAAGTCGTCCGGTCCCTCGATTCCGCAGCCGATCCCCGACAGGCGTTCAGGCGGCAGGGGCTGTTCGGGGAAGGACTGC
>CAJXSA010000046.1 GCA_913060595.1 uncultured Ignavibacteria bacterium | reverse complement strand
GACGCTGCGGAGGCATGCACCACCGTCTCCAGCGTGTCCTGCGGAACGACGAGCGTGTGGAAGCGGAAATCCAGCGCCGAGTAGCCGCTCACCAGCGTGGGCTGCTCGATGCGCACGTGCGCGCCGCCGGCCACGCGGCTGTACTGCACGTCGACGCCGTCGAGAAAGGAGGCGGTCGTGGGCGTGACATCCGCCAGCGCGAGATGGCCGTCGTTATAGTGCAGCATGAAATCCAGCGCCTCGAAGCGCGCGCCCGCGAGCAGCGTGTCGAGCTGCAGCTGCATGGTGAAAGCGGAAATGCCTGTCACATCGTGATCGGTCAGCAGCATGGGCAGGTCATCGAAGTACTGCGCATCCAGTGGCGCGTTATACGCGCGGGCGCGCTTCACCTCTCCGCCGCAGAAGTTATCGACGGTGACATACAGCTGATGCCTTTTGCCGTCGGCACAGGACGGCTGAAGCGTCATGCTGCATTCCTCGAAACCGATGCGGGTGTAGTCAGCCCAGCTTGCAAGCAGCTCCGGCAGATGCACCAGGCTGTCCGGGTAAAAGGCCTCGAACAGTCCCCCGGTGTAATATGCCATGTTTTGCGATGGCGTGTAAGTGGAACTGCCCGCGAACCAGACGGGAAAGAGGTGGACGTTGAAACGCGTTGCCAGGGCTATGATGTCGTCGTAGGTGTGCGTGCTCGCGGCCCCTTCTTCTCCCCCGCTCAGCACGATGACACCCCGGCAGCCCCCTGACCCGTTGCTGACGACTTCCTGTATCCCGGCGTAAATGCCGTCATACAGCGCCCGGTAGCCCGTGCCGGGAATGCCGTCGATGGCCGCATGCAGCGCCGTGCTGTCGCCGGTCATGGACTGCGCGACGCTCGCCGAATCGCTGAAGTACACCACCGCCGCCTCGTCTCCCGAACGAAAGCCGCGCACGAAGGCGTGCAGTCCCTCCCGCATCTGCGCGCCCGCCGCACCGGCCAGCGCCCCGCTCGCGTCGGCCACGATGGCGAGGGACATCACGCAGGGCACGGCCGTGTCGGGACAGTGATGCGCCAGAAGCGGGACGGGAATGCCGTCCTCTGTCACCGACACCTGCGTCGAATCAACATCATACGACTTGATCCGCTCGCATTCGAGGGAGTAATACAGACGCACGTCCGGAAAATCCATCACTGCGCGGGTGATGTCCAGTTTCGGGTAACTCTGTCCCGCCGCAACCGTGGTGATGACGAAAAACAGCACGACCCCGACGCCGGCGCGTCGCACGATGCCGTCGATAAAACATGGAAAGAGTCGCATGCGTATGCCCTGCCCTGTTGGTGCAACCGTTACGGACACATAGAACCCCGGGATTCCCGATTTGTTACTCTGCACCCGCACAAATAGTACGCAGGGGAAGCGGGAATGTCAATCGCCGCTCCGAACACATCTTTCCATCTTTCCTTTCTTCATATTTCCATGGCCCCCCCTCCCCCTTTCCATCTCTCACATTTTCCTTTATATTCTGGCGGTAACCACATGTAAAAGCATATGCATATCTCCCGCTCCCCTGTACTGCTTCTCCTTGCCGGCGCCATGCTGCTGGCCGCGTGCTCGTCATCGGAGACGACGACGTCCGGGCACAGTCCGGCGTCGGTGGGCGGGGCACCGCCGCTCCCGGCGGATATCAGCAGCGGACGGCGGGCGGTGGTGACGGAATCCTACCGCTGGCTGGGGGTGCCGTATCGCTACGGGGGAAATACGAAACGGGGGGTGGACTGCTCGGGACTAGTCAATGCGGTGTTCGGGAAGTACGGCGTCGGCCTTCCGCGCCGTGCGCGCGACCTGTACCGCAAGGGACGCAAGCGTTCGCGCGAGGACCTCGCGCCGGCCGACCTGGTGTTTTTCGCCAACACCGCGGGACGCGGCATCACGCATGTCGGCATCTACCTCGGCCGCGACCGCTTCATTCACGCCTCCTCCAGCGCGGGCGTGGTCATCTCCTCACTCGAAGACTCCTACTACCGCCGCCACTACGCCGGCGCGCGCATGATTATCAAGTAGCATGTGAAGAATGCGAAAAAAGGAAAAATGGAAACATGCCGCATGTTTCCATCTTTCCTTCTTTCCTTCTTTCCATTATTCGTATCTATTCCCCGACCTGTCTCACCACATCTATCACCGTCCCGTCTACCCACTTGATGGCGGCGATGACGTTGTCGGTGAAGGCGGGCTTGTCGGGCGCGCCGCCGCAGAGGGCTTCGACGTCGGACTTGATGTCCTCTATCGGACGAATGGGCAGGCCGGAACCCTGCGTGGCGGCGATCAGGTCGGTGCGCATGGGATTGATGGCGATGCCGCGCTCGGTGACGATGACGTCGATCAGTTCGCCCGGACCACAGAGCGTGGTCACTTCGTCGACGATGACGGGGATGCGGTCGCGGAAACTCGGGATGGGCAGGATGGTGCATTTCGAGAACAGGCAGTTCTGCCAGCCGCCGATGCCGTGCAGCAGGCGTCCGTCGGAATGCGTGACCACGTTGGCGTTGAAGTTGACGTCCACTTCTGTCGCACCGAGCACCACCACGTCCACCATGGACGCGATATTCCCCTTGTTATGATAATTATAGCTGACAAAGGGATTGGTGTGTATGTGCCGCGGATTGTCGCGCATCGAAGTGACGCCTGCCAGGTCGAAGGTCTGTCCGTCGAGGATGTAGTCGGTCAGTCCCTCCTCGAGCATGTCCACCAGGTAACGCGTACTGCCGCCACGCACGAAGCGGGCGCGGATGTTGCGCGCGCGCATCATGTCGCGCAGGAAAATCGCGAAGGCCAGCGAGGTGCCCCCCGCCCCGGCCTGGAAGGAAAAGCCGTCGCGCAGAATGCCTGCCGCCTCGACGAAGCGCGCGGTCAGTTCGGCGATGAGCAGGCGGTCGGGACTTTTCGTGATGTTGGTCGTGCCGCTGACGATTTTCTCGGGCTCGCCGATCTTGTCCATCACCACCACGAAGTCGACGTGATTGCCCATGATCTGCCAGGGCACGCAGGGAAAGGGCACGAGGTTGTCGGTGACCACGATGACGCGGTCGGCGTACTGGGCGTCCGCCAGCGCGAAACCGAGTCCGCCGCAGGCCGAAGGACCCTGCACGCCGTTGCAGTTGCCGAAGGGATCGGAGGTCGGCGCCGCGATCACGGCGATGTCCACATGCACCTCGCCGTCCTGAATGGCCTGGTAGCGTCCCCCGTGCGAACGCAGCACGCCCGTGCCGCGCATTTTTCCCTCAGAGGCATACGCACCGAGGGGACCGTTCATCGACCCTTCGATGTGATGAATCACCCCGCTGTCGAGATGCCGTATCATCGGCTCATGGCAGGGGAAGGACGCCGAGGGGAACCAGCGCAGGTCTTTCGCGCCCAGCTCCGCCGCGGCGTCGAACACCTGGTTGGCGACGAGGTCGCCGTTGCGGAAATGGTGATGGGAGGAAATGGTCATGCCGTCGCGGAGTCCGGCCATCTGCAGGGCGGTTTTAAGGTCCGCAACCACCTTGTTGCCGTCGGCGGGATAATCCGCGCAGCGCGCGAGCGGTGGAGCGGCCTTGCGTCCCTCCGGCGTATGGGCGCCGACGCCCCTGTAGGGAACGGCGGTTTCGCCGTTGATTACTTTCAGCACCGCGCGTCCCGCGGCGTTGCGTACAAATTCAGGCTTCATCGTCTTGCTCCTTCCAGTCTTCGGGGAGGATTCCGGCCGTGACGGCCATGGTGATCGTGCGCTGCGCGCGTTTGACCACGGGGGGATCGATCATTTTCGATCCGAGAGACACCACGCCGAGTCCTTCGCGCTCTGCCGCGTCGAAGGCGCGGACGATCTTTTTCGCGCGGGTGATTTCCGCTTCCGTGGGCGCGAATCCCTCGTGCACCACGGGAATCTGCCGCGGATGAATGCAGCCCTTGCCGTCGAAGCCGAGGGCCTTGGCCTCGCGGACGCTCGCGAGCAGTCCCTCCATGTCCGTCACGTCGCTGAACACCGTGTCGATGGCCTGCACCCCCGCGGCGCGCGCCGCGTTGAGCACCGCCCCGCGCATCCAGAGACTCTCCTTCCCTTCGAGCGTTCGTTCCGCCCCGATGTCGGCCGTGTAATCCTCGAGTCCGATGGCCAGCGCCACCACCGAGCCGCAGGCCGAGGCGATGTCATACGCGTGCACCGCCCCCTTCGCGCTCTCGATGATGGGCATGAGGAACACCTCCCGCCCGTCGTCGCCCGTGAGGGCGCGGATATGGGCGTCCACCTCGCGCACCTGTTCCGGTGTTTCGACCTTGGGGATGAGAATCAGGTCCGGATTTTGGGGAATGACGGCATCGAGGTCCTCGAGTCCGAGCGGCAGCTGGTTGATGCGCACCATGCGTTCGGCGCCCATGAAATCCAGAGCGCGAAGCGCATTGCGTACGAGGATGCGCGCGGCGTCCTTTTCCGCGGGTGCCACGCTGTCCTCGAGGTCGAGGATGAGTCCGTCGGCCCCGTGCACGCCGGCGTTGATCGCGAGCTTCGGATCGTTGCCCGGCAGGTACAGCCGCGAGCGCCGGAAGCGGTCCCGCCGCGAGAGTGGAACCTCCCCCGTCCATGCCGGCGGCAGCCAGGGCGCGGCCTTGCCGCGCAGGCGGCGCACGGCGGTTTCCATGCGCGCCGCGATGGTGTAGGGCAGCGCCCCGCTGTCCTCGACCGCCACGTCGACGCCCGAGAGATCGAAATGCGCGCAGAGTTCGTCGAGCAGCGCGCGGTTCGCGCGGCCGTAGAGCACCTCGACCTTGCTCTTCAAAGTGATGCGCAGGCCTTCGACGCCGGCTTCGGTGATGCGCACCAGGCAGTCGGAGCGCACTCCCTTGCCCGCGCGTCCTGCTTCCGCTGAATTCATGTGTTTTCCCTGGCCGTGATACGAAAATCAGACTCTTCTGCCTCCCCTCCCCTCACCGCCTGCAATATAATCATCGCATGGGAGAACCTCCCGTTCCCGCGCAACGAATCCGCCTCCCGTGCGAAACTATTACCCCGGCCCCCTTGTTGTGGATGATGGAAATTCATCAGACGAAACAGAGAAGCCTATGCCCATGGAAGCAGTCGCCGCGCCACTCTCCTTCGATGCCATCGGGGAAAAAGACCTGGCCGCGTTTCACCGGCAGCGTGAAAAAATTCTCACGGCCTTCATTGACCGCATCGCCGTCGCACCCGCATTCGCGGATGTCGCCGCGGACGCGGAAAAAACGCGTATCGCGCAGGAAACGGGCAAGATTTTCATCGAGAACTTCTACGCCACGGCGAAATACCGTCTGCCGGCCGCGATCGTCGAGTATCTCGACTGGCTGCGTGGTTACCTGGGGAGCCGGAGCTTCCCCGAGGACTTCATTCCCGGCATGTTCTCTGCCATACGGCATGCGACGCACGCCTTTCTCGACGACGGCAGCAGCGACGACATCGCCGCAGCCCTCCGGCAGCTCGAACTCCGTGAAAAAGGAATTCTGCAGGGAGACGCCGCATGACACAGCCACAGCTCGACACCTTCATCGCGGCCCTCGAGCAGGGCGACCGCCGTCGCTGTTTCAACCTCGTGCGTGAATGGGAGCAGCAGAAGCTTCCCAGCGACGTCCTCTATAACGATATTCTCATTCCTGCGCTGGTGCATATCGGTTCTTCGTGGGAGCAGAACCGCCAGGGCATCGTTGAAGAGCATGTCGCCACGCAGATCATCAAGGCCATCGTCGCCTACAAGGCGGCGAACACCGAAACGCGCGAAACGAACGGCAAATCTGTCATGGTCGGCTGCGTGCCGGACGAACAGCATGACCTCGCGTCCATGCTCATTGCGAACATGCTCGAGGAAAACGGCTGGCGCGTCACGCATTACGGCGCCTCGGTGCCGCAGCCGGATCTCGTGGCATCCGCGCAGCGCCTGCAGCCGGACCTGCTTTGCCTTACCATGAAATCCATCGGCGGTCTCGAATCCACCGTGCAGCTGCTCACCGAACTGCGCAGCGTCCTGCCGGACACCAAGATCATGATCGGCGGCACGCACATGCCCTCGGTCCGCGCCATACTCGCCGAGCATGTCGACGCGGTGGCCGACAGCTTCCGCGACGGCGTGGAGAAAGCGGAATCCCTCACCGGCGGCTGAGCCCCTCAATCCCCTGATAATACAACGTCCCGGCCCGCAGCGCGGACCGGGACGTTTTCGTTCTGCGACGCGGCAGGATCAGAGCTTCGCGATGATGGCGTCAGTGACCTGCTGCGTGGTGGCGGCGCCCTGTTCGATGACCTTCGGTCCGCCCGGGAGTTTCATCATGTCATAGGTGCGCACGCTGCCCTCGGCGATGACGGAGGAGATGGCGGTGCGGATGCGCGCGGCCTTCTCGGTCTCGCCGATGTGATCGAGCATCATACAGGCGCTGAGCACCATGGCGATGGGATTGACGATGGAGGGCTCGAGCGTCTCGTATTTCGGGGCGCTGCCGTGCGTCGGCTCGAAGACGGCGACGTCCTTGCCGACGTTCGCGCTGCAGGCGAAACCGAGTCCGCCCACCAGTCCGGCGAAACCGTCGGAGACGATGTCACCGAACATGTTGCCCGCGACGATGACGCCGTAATCCTCGGGATTCTTGGTCAGCCACATCATCTGCGCGTCGATGTTGGTCGACCACAGCTGAATGTCCGGGAAACGCTTCGCCACTTCCGCGGCCTCGGCTTCCATCATGCCGGAAGTCTCGCGGATGACGTTGGGCTTCTCGCAGACGGTGACGGACTTGTACCCGTGCTTCGCGGCGTATTCGAAGGCGGCGGTCACGATGCGCCGGCAGTACTCGCGCGTGAAAATGCGCGTGGACACCGCGAGGTCCTCACCCGGCACGTCGAGAAAGGCCTTGAACCGCGGGTGCGATGCGAGCGCGGCGCGCACGTTCTCCGGGGGATTGGTCCACTCCACGCCGGCGTACAGTCCCTGCGTGTTCTGACGGAAAATCACCACGTCCACCAGCGGCTCCTCGAAACCGCCGTCCGCGCTCTTGCGGATGAAGTTCAGCGGATTGTTCGGGAAGGTCTGGCAGGGACGCGTGCAGATGTCCAGGTCGAAATGCTGCCGCATGGTCACGATGGGACTGTAATACACAAAGCCCTTGTCCCGCAGCTCCGGCTTCAGCTCCGCCGCGGCCTTGTCCTTCGGCTTCGAGGTGATGGCGCCGAAGAGGCCGATCCTGTGCTCGGCCAGCAGATCGACGGTGCGCTGCGGCAGGGGATTGCCCTCGTCGCACCAGAAATCCCAGCCGATGTCGCCGTTGACGTATTCCGCTTCGAATCCCGCGGCCTCGAGCACGCGTATCGCCTCGGGGAGAACCACTTTTCCGATGCCGTCGCCGGGCATCGCCACAATCGTACGCTTCATACGAATTTCCTCAATTTTATGAACAGTGATGGATGCGCAGGATTCGGCCGCCCGCTTACACAAAGCACACCGGCGGCAGAAGCAAATTAATGAAATCCGGTATCAGGACCGCATATTTTCGGAACGCGCGCGGCGCGCGGCGAAATCGTAGAGCGCGTTCGGCAGAACGCGCACGATGCGCGAAAGCAGCACCGTCGGCCAGGGGAAGGCGATGATACGCCGGCGGCGTTCGATGCCCCGGCGAATGATGCGCGCCGCCCGTGCGGGCGACATCAGGAAGGGCATGAAAAACTCATTCTTCGCCGTCATCGCCGTGCGCACGAAGCCCGGCCGCACGGTGAGCACGCGAATGCCGAAGTCGCGCAGTTCGACACGCGCGGATTCGAGCAGCGTGGACGCGGCTGCCTTGCTGCTGCAGTAGGCCGCCGACCCGGGAAAACCGCGCACCTCAGCGATGCTGGTGACACCGGCGATGACGCCTCCGCCCTGCGCGCGCATGACGGGAATGAGCACCTCCAGCACATTGGCGATGCCGAAGGTGTTCGTCTCCATGACACGGCGGTATTCCGACGCGCGGAAATCCCGCATCCACTCCGGGCCCCCGACGCCCGCGTTGACAATCGCGACATCGATGCCGCCCAGGCATTCCCGCGCATAGGATACGGCAGCCTGCACATCCTCTGCATCGGAGACGTCGCAGTTCCTGGACCACGCCTCCCCTCCCTGCGCCTCGATCGCACGCTGCAGCTCCGCGATGGCGTCCTGATCGCGCGAAAGCAGCACCAGCCTCGCGCCCCGGCGGGCGTACTCCTCCGCCAGCGCGCGTCCGATGCCGCGTGAACAGCCGAAAATGACAATATTGCGGTCCCCGGCCATGGCTACCCGTCCAGATCAAGTATGCGAAGCAGTTCGCCGATGCCCGCGACGACATAGCGCGGCGCATATCCCTCAGGCGCCTCCGCCCCGGCCGGATTCACCCAGCAGAAATCCATGCCGGCGTTGCGCGCGGCGGGCATGTCGCTGGTCGTGCTGTCGCCCACGAGCAAGACCTCCTCCCCGCCGAGCCGGTGCTTCTCCAGCGCCGGGGTGAAAATGGCGGGATCGGGCTTGGCGACGCCGAGTTCCTCGGAAATGAGAATGTCCTCGAAATGCCGCGTCACGGGTGCCGCGGCGAAGCGACGGCGCTGCACCGTCGTCAGTCCGTTGGTCACCAGCACGAGGATGAACTTCTCCGCTGCCCGCGCGACAACCTCCTCCGCCCCCGCCAGCAGCTGCGTCTGCTCCACGAGCCGGTCGAGGTAATGATAGCCCATGTCGGCGGCGGAGGCGGTGTCGCAGCCCATGTCGGCGAGCAGCAGGCGGAAGCGCTCGACCTTGAGCGCGTCCTGCGTGATGCGTCCCTCTTCGAGCGCGCGCCAGACGGCGGTGTTGTGCAGCCGGTAGCGCGCCCGCGCCTCACCCGTGCGATCGCCGAGTCCGAAGGCTTCCGCCGTTCGCGCGAAAGCGGCCTCTTCCCCGGCGTGATAGTCGAAAATGGTGTCGTCGGCGTCGAAGAATATCGCCCGGTAACGGCCGCCGCTCATGCGCTCGCCTCCATCCAGGGCAGGCGGTCCAGGTCCAGGTTGCCGCCGGAGAATATGATGCCCACGCGCATGCCGCGCACTTCCACCGCGCCTTCCAGCACGGCGGCCAGCGGCACGGCCGCGGAGGGTTCGATGACGACGTTCATGCGCTCCCACACAAGGCGCATCGCGCGTATGATGGCCGCGTCGTCGACGGTCACGATATCCCGCACATGGTCGCGTATCACCGCGAAGGTCTTGTCCCCGAGAGAAGTCAGCAGTCCGTCTGCCACCGTGCGCGGCTGCAGCGAGGGAATAATGTGGCCCGCGCGGAAGGAGCGCGCCGCGTCGTCCGCTCCTGCGGGTTCGGCCGCGATCACCGCGGTGGCGGGAGAATAATAGTGCGCCGCGAGCGCGGTTCCGCTCAGCAGTCCCCCGCCCCCGACCGGCGCCATGATGACATCGAGGTCCGGCACTTCTTCGATCAGTTCCTTCCCCGTCGTCGCCTGTCCCGCGATGATGCGCCAGTCGTTGTAGGGATGGATGAAGGTGGCGCCCGTGCGCGCGATCACTTCCGCCAGCGTGCTCTCGCGCGCCTCGAGCGTGGGTGCGCAGAAGGTGATTTCCGCCCCGTACCCGCGTACGGCCCGCTGCTTGACGGCGGGCGCGTTTTCGGGCATGACGATATGCGCCGGAATACCGCGCAGCCGTGCGGCCAGCGCCAGTGCCTGCGCGTGATTGCCGGAGGAATGCGTGGCGACACCGCGCGCGGCTTCCTCCTCACCGAGGGAGAGCACGGCGTTGGAGGCACCGCGGAACTTGAATGCGCCCACCCGCTGCAGGTTCTCGCATTTAAAGAAAAGATCGGCCCCGCTCATGCCGGAAAGCGTGCGCGAGCTCAGCACCGGCGTGCGATGCGCCACGTCACGAATGCGCGCGGCCGCCTGCTCGATGTCCTGTTTCGTCGGTATGCTGTCCATTGTCCGGGTTGCTATTGGATGCGCAATACCGGAAGTTACGGCGATGGGAATCTTCAAAAAAATCATCGACGTCCGGGGCACCCGCACTCCATCGCCGTTGTTGATACAAGCGACTACTCAGGAGATCATACGACCATGACCATTGGAATCATCGGAACGGGCAACGTGGGCGCCACACTCGGCAGGCGCTTTGCGCAGGCGGGTTACCGCGTGCTCTTCGGCGTGCGCGATCCGCATACGGAAAAAGTACAGCAGCTGATCCGCGAGGCAGGGGAAAACGCCTGCACCGAGAGCATCGACGAACTCCCGCGTCACGCGGACGCCATCATCCTGGCCACACCGCATTCCGCCCTGCGCGCCGTCATTGAACAGATGGGCAAGCTGGGCTCCACCATTCTTGTTGACTGCACCAATCCCATCGCGCCCGGACTGCGCCTGGCGGTGGGACATTCCAGCTCCGGCGCAGAACAGCTGGCCCGCTGGGTGCATGACACGCCCGTGGTCAAGGCCTTCAACACCATGGGCTGGGAAACCATGGCCGATCCCGTTTTCGAGGACGGCAGCGCCTCGATGTTTCTCTGCGGCGACGACAAGAAAGCCAATCAGGCGGTGGCGAACATGGCCGCGGCCATCGGCTTCGATCCGGTGATCACCGGCCCCCTGCAGCATGCGCGCTATCTCGAACCCATGGCCATGATGTGGATTCAGATGGCGATGAAGGAAGGATTCGGACGCGACATCGCCTTCCGCCTGCTGCGCCGCAACACGGAGGGTGAGGGGGAATAAATTCGCCGCTGCCGGGAGTTTCCGCTACGCGGCGGGAATGAAGTCCCGTTCCAGCACGTAGCCGTTTCCCTCCAGCCAGGTGCGGATCTGCGCACGCGCGCTGCGACTCCCGACAAATGGAATGATGAATCCCTGACCGGGCGGAGGCAGATCCTCCGGTCCGACCACGGGCGCACCGTCGACGGTGTGCCCGATTTTTTTCTCATCGATATCCACCCACAGCCGCACGCGTGCGCCGCAGGACTGCAGGTGCTGCACGCGCTTGCGCGTCGTGCGTCCCGCCCCCCAGACAATGACCCGGGGCCAGTCCCGCACATGCAGCGCGCACCAGCGCGCCAGGTATTCCGCCTTCATTGCGTAAAACGCGTCGATGGTGTAGCGCGGATGTGTGCGCGAGAGCCGCTGCGGCGGATCGTGCCATATCAGCACCTCTTCGGGAATGGACGCGAACTGCACGCCCGCTTCCATCCAGCGCAGCCACAGCTCGTAGTCCTCCGGGAACATGCCGTCGCGGTATCCCCCGTGGCGCTGCGCGCACTCTGCGCGGAACATCACCGCCGGATGCGCCAGCGGGGATTCTACGAAGCGCTGTGCTGCGAAGTCCGCAGGGTCGTGCAGCGTGTTGATCCAGTCCACGTACGCCGCATAGCCCTTCGCGGTCCTGCGGCTGCCGCCGAAGCGCACACGTCCGCTCACAACGCCGATGCCCGGGTGCCGGTCGAGGAAACGGCGCTGCCGCGCGAGCCGATACGGAAGCGCGATGTCGTCGGCATCCATGCGCGCGATGTACGCACCGCGCGCGGCCGTCCGTCCCGCTTCCAGCGCCGCCGCGATGCCGCCATGCGGCTGACGGAGCACACGCAGCGCCGCGATTTCCCTGCGCAGTGCGTCGAGAACCGCGGGCGTCTCGTCGGTGCTGCCGTCGTCAATGGCGATGATTTCCACGTCGTCGAGTCCGGCCACTCCGAGACTGCGCACGGCCTCGCCGACGGTGGCGGCGGCGTTGCGGACGGGCAGTATGACGCTGATCGGCGTGGGCATGGTGCGGACTCAGGCGAGCAGGACGAGGGCCACGGCCGCGAGCAGCAGTGCGGCGACGTTGCGCGCAGGCAGCGGCTCCTTCCACAGCAGCACGCCGACGAGGGACGAGAGCACGATGATGCCGATGCCGTTGGCGGGATACACGACGATGCCCGGCAGTTCGCCGAGGGCGCGTATGAAAAAATAAGTGGAGTACAGGTTGAGCAGTCCGAGAACGATGCCGAGTCCCAACACGCGCGCAGTCACGCGCTCGCGCCGCACGACGGCCGCGGTCAGGGTGATGGCCAGCGCGGTGCCGAAGACGACGACCAGCAGGTCGTAGGGATCGCGCACGGGCAGCATTTCCTTCTGCACTTTGAAGAGAAAATCCGTCACCCCGTAGGAAATGAACAGCACCAGTGCCCAGCCGAGTCCGCCTTTCAGCAGCGGACGCAGCGTCGCGCGCGTCAGCTTCTCGCGTGAGGCCAGCGGCAGCACGGCGAAGGCGAGCACGATGCCGGCGGACTGCAGCAGCGTGGGCTGCTCGGCGAAAATGAGAATAGAGCCCAGCACGGGCAGTACCACCGACAGGCGCATGAGCGTAACGGGAATGACCATGCCGAGCTTGCGCACGGTCAGCATGAGCAGGAAAAAGCTCCAGACGAAGAGCGTCCCGAGCAGCATGCCGAAGGAGACGACAGTCGTGGAAAATACCACGGCGCCCGGTCCCCCGCTCGCCAGTGTGGCGCTGCCGGTGGCGATAAGGTAATTGACGGCGAACAGTGCGAAGGTGGGCATGCCCGCACGGTCGGCGTACTTGAAGGTGACGGCGATGCCGACACTGCAGACGACGGCCAGCGCGAGATACAGCATCAGGCTGCGGGCACGCGGACAGCGTCGAGAAACGCCTGCGGTGTCGAGACCATGCTCCGCGTAGCGAAGTCGAAAAAGACGATGCCCGTTTTCACGCGGGCCACCTCGCGTCCGTCTTCGACGCAGCTGAAGCGGTAGAGCACGTCGCAGCCCTTGCGATAGATATCCGCGACGGTGATCTCCACGCGCAGCACTTCGCCGGGAAAGGCCTCGCTGCGGTACATCACCGCCGCATCGTTCATGATGATGCCGGCACCGTCGACGTCATCCTCGCGAAAGCCGAGGGAGCGCAGGAAACGCTCGCGCGCCTCGTGCGTGAGGGAAAAAACGGAATCGTTGCCGAGATGTCCCGCGTAATTCGCATCTGTGATGCGCACGGTAATTTCCGTCTGAAAGGGAAAATGTTCCGGGAGGGGGATTTTGATTCTTGCCATGTCAGGGCATTCCGGCGGCCGTCCCTGCGCGAGGGACGGCCGCTGCGGAATGTATGCTATTTGCGGGTGAACAGAAGTGTGTTGTGGGCCGGATGGCGCCATGCGCGCAGCAGTTCCTGCAGGTCGACATAGCCTTCGGGCTTGATCTCGTCGACGTCGATGGTGAGCACGCGTGTGATTTCCACATCGTGGGCGTCCGCTGTGATCACGCTGCGCACGCTGCCGATGTTGTTGCGGATTTCCAGGGGACGCGGCACGTCGACCGCGCGGAAGCCGTCCAGGTGTATCACGGTGCGCAGCTCTTCCTTCATGGGACCGGGAAGCGCCACGGGCGTGATGCGCCTGCGGTCGCCGATCGGGAGATGCAGCGCGGAGATGCCGCCGGGCGCAGTGGGAAGCCGGAAGGCGTAGTATCCGCCGTGCTCCTCGAGCGGAGTCTTCGCATCGACGCCGACTTCGCACACCGTCAGTCCGTTCTCACGGACGTCAACAGTGTCCGCCTCGGCGGTCATGCCCTGCGCGGCCGATGCCAGCGCGCTGCGCGCCTGCCGCTTGAACGCAGCGGGGTCGAAGGCCTGGCTGCGCATGCCGTCGACGGACACGCTGCTGCGCCCGGAGACATAACCGTCCGCACCCAGCGACCAGTCGGAGGTGATCGACGCAGACGTGACCTCGGGACCGGAGGAGGAGTACCACACATGCGGGGGCATGCCTTCGATCGGCAGGAAGAATCCCTTGCGGTATGCGGCCGGGAAAGGACCGCTCTGCGTGTCATGCGAGGGATCGAGCACGAGCAGCGGATGTCCGGCGAGTCCCTGGCAGACAACCACGGCGTGCGGGAAAAGATGCAGCGCCGCAACGTTCGGTGTCGCCTCGGGACCGATTTCCATCATTTCCCCGCCCTGCTGATCGGGCATGTGTGTGATGCGCATTCCACCCGTGGTGATATCGTGACTGAACAGTGCCGGAGCAGCCTCGATGCCCATCGCGCGGCAGAGCTGCGCGAGCATCACCGCGCGGTCGAGATCGGAGCCCACGTTGTACGCGAGGATTTCTTCGACCGAACGAACCTTATATCCCAGCATGTCCAGCGGAACGCGGGAGCGCCCGATGCGCTTGGCCACCCACTCCCTCAGCGCGAGGGCGCGGTCGAGCGGTTCGGGATGGACTTCGCTGATATTGGCGGCAAGCTGCACCAGGTGCTCGGGCAGCGGCGCCGGTCCGCCTTCCCCGAACACGTGCAGGGGCAGCTGATCGAACGGCACCGTGGAAAAGTACAGCACCGGAAGCACGCGATCCGGGGAGGGCTGATGTGCCTCGTCCTCATACTGCGGGATGTGCTTCCGCCGCCAGGTGTACACCGTCATGCCGGCTTCGTCGGTGATCTCCGGCGACACATTGTCGCGTGCGAAGCCGTGCATCAGCTCCATGCCTGCGGGAACCTTGACGCGTATGGTCATCTGTACGATATGGTTGCGGTCGCCGCAGACCACGCGTCCCATCAGTCCCGGGAACATGCCGGGCTTCGTTTCCAGCGTGTAGGCAAAATCCACAACCGCGCCGGCTTCCAGTCCGGTATGCGTGACCACCATCTCCTTCAGGTGACTGAACGGCGCGGCGCCGGCGGCGCTTCGCGGCAGCACCTCGTTGTAGGCGTTGAACGGAGATTTCACCTTGCTGCCGTCGCGCATGGTTGTTTCCGAGCGCGTGACCTTCAGCGTCTGCCAGTCAGGATT
>CAJXSA010000045.1 GCA_913060595.1 uncultured Ignavibacteria bacterium | reverse complement strand
GACGGCATCAATTCCTATCAGATGGATATCAAGATCAAGGGCATCAGCTTCGAGATCATGGAACGGGCGCTCGAGCAGGCCCGCGAAGCCCGCCTGCACATCCTCGACCGCATGGAAGAGGCCATCGGCGGTGCGCGTGAGGATCTTTCGAAGTACGCTCCGCGCCTGACCACGATATACGTCCCGGTCGATCAGATCGGTGCGGTGATCGGACCGGGCGGAAAGACCATCAAGAGCATCGTGGCCGAAAGCGGTGCGGAAATCAACATCGAGGACGACGGACGCGTCATCATCGCCGCGGTGAACCAGGAAAACAGCGACGCTGCAGTGGAGATGATCAAACGCATCACTGCCGTGCCGGAAGCGGGTGAGGTGTATACCGGTCCCGTGAAGCGCATCGCCGAATTCGGCGCCTTCGTCGAGATTCTCCCGGGCAAGGAAGGTCTGCTGCACATTTCGCAGATCGATTTCCGACGCATCAATTCCGTCGATGAAGTGCTCAAGGTCGGTGATATGGTGACCGTGAAACTGCTTCGTCTCGAAGACAACGGGAAGATGGTCCTCAGCCGCAAGGCGCTGATGGAGCCGCCCGAAGGTTACGAGGAGAAGGAAGAGGAACAGCGCGGACGTGGCGGAGATCGCCGCGGAGGCGACCGCCGGGGTGGTGACAGACGCGGCGGAGACAGACGCGGTGGTGGCGACCGCCGCAGGTCGTAGTCCTGCACGTGCGTACGCACCAACCCCCATTCACGATCTGACAGCACGGAGACGTCATGCCCAAAGTCATTTTTTCCATTTCCTACCCGGTCGTCGAAGAAAAGCGGGAGGAGTACCTGGAGACCGTCCGGGAACTGAAGAACTATCTCGTCAACGAGCGGGGAAAAAACTACTCGGTATTCGAGAGCAAAACCCGTCCGAACACGTTCAATGAAGTGTATTTCTGCGCTACCATGGAGGAATACGACGCGCTGGAGGATGATTCGGACGAGATTACCGAACAGCTTATCAACCGCATCGTGGATGAATTCATCAAGGACGGCAAGACCGAATACAAAACACTGATTGAAGCAGACGAGCTCTAATCGGCTGCGCCGCTGTACACGATGCAGTGGCGTACGATGTCGTCCTGTGCGTCCCTGTACGGCCTGTGACGACCCTGAAAATTCTGCATCAAGATGACGACACTCAGCAGGCGCCCCCCGGGCGCCTGCGCGTATCCTGAGAGGGCGCTGACACCGCTGACCGTTCCGGTCTTTCCGCGGAAGAAGGCGCCCTTCTCCATGTCTGTCATTCTGCGCGCCAGCGTTCCGTCCTTTCCCGCAATCGAAAGCGAAGACGAAAAGCGCGCAAACCGCGGATTCCGGGCCATGACCGCAAGAAGTGATGACAGCGCGCGTGCCGTGAGAAGATTGTAGAACGAAATGCCGGATCCGTCGCGCAGGTGGATCTCGTCAGTTTTGACTCCCGCACGCGCCAGGATCTTGTCCAACGCACGCAGGCCGTCCTTCGCGGAAATGCCGGCGGATTTTTCCCTGCCGCCAAGAACGCGCAACACTGATTCTGCGGACAGATTGTCGCTGTCCTTGTTCATGCCTGCGAGCACGGCGTCGAGGGCGTGCGACACCTCGCCGAGCGGCAGGAGAGGGGGAGACGTGCGTGGAGAGGCCAACACGACACTGTCGACCTGAACGTCAAGGGCACGGAGCGCGTCCAGCAGAAGGTCCGCGAAAATATCCTGCGGTCGCCACATGCTGACGCGGCGCGTCGCACGCCGTCCGGCTGCCAGGGTTCCCCGCAGATGGATTGTGTTGCTCCGGGGCAGTTTCTCGATGCGCACATCCGTGCGCTTCCCGCTGCGGAGCTGGTTGTCAACATGAATGAGACTGCTCGAAGGAAGGACCGTAAATGCAACAGGTTTCCCGCGTTGCGCCGGCGCCTTCAAGCGCAGCGTGATGGTGTTGCCGTCCACGGGAAATGCGCTGAGGTATGGCATGAAGGGATCGCTTTCGTCATCCCACATCCATCCGGCGCCATAGAAGCTGCCATCGAGCATGGATTCTTCGAGAAAGAGCGTATCGACGCGACGAACGCCGTTGGCATATGCGGATTCCGCGAGTTTTTGAATATCTTTCGAGGTCAGCAGAGGATCCGCGCTTCCGATGCAGATGATATTTTGCAGGCTGCTGTCGGCTGCGGCCAGGCGCGTACGGAAGCGATAGCTGCTGTCGATGCCGAGTACTGCCGCGGCGGACGTGACAAGCTTCGCATTCGACGCGGGACGGAGCAGCAGCTGCGCGTTCCGCGTGTACACCACGGTGCCGCTCGCAAGGTCTGTCACCTCGACGGCCGCTGCGGTGTGCGAAAATATTTTGTCTTCCAGCGTGGCGTCGATGGCTGATGCCAGCTTCTTCACCGCGTTCGCGGTTTTCGGCTGCGCAGCGGCATGCGTGCCAAGTAGCAGAAATACGATAACGACACAGCAGCGATACATGCGCAATTTCATTCTCATCCTGTTCTTCTGTGCGGCGTTTCCCGCCGTCGGGTATTCCTGGTCGGCTTCGGGTTCCCGGAACGCAGTCCCGCTCGACAGCGACAGCCTGGAGTTCGCGGGTTTCTCGCGGGCGCTGGAGAAGATATTCTCCGCCGAAAAAATTCAGACCATACTATCAAAACTCCCGGCGAACTGCAAAATATACGGGTTCGACGTCGGCGACTACAGCGGGGACGACGGAATGGATGTCGTGCTGAGCACGCGCAGGACGGACGCACGATCACGCGACCTTCAGGTGCATTTTTTCATCAACGACGGTCCCGCATTTCGACTCGTGCAGGTGCTCAGGCGCCGCTTCATTATCGAGCCGATAGAAGTCGGCTTCTCCATCGAGCGGGGATGGGCGATGGTGACGGAAAAAACCGGGGATTATGCCTGGCGCATGACCGGGTATGCCGTGCGTGACCGTGTGTTCCGCAGGACATATGAATGGCGTACCGACCGCATGCCGTATCGCGGACAGGAAACGGCCGTCGCGTGGGAGCGCGCACGCGACTACGAGACGCAGCTCGTGGACGAGCATTACTTCGGGGCCAACACGAAACGCAGCTTCATCCGTCAGAAATACTACGACCTCCCGCTGTTCCCGGCGGACAGCGACCTCCCGAACGGATTTGCTGACACGGCCGGAGACGGGGGCGCACTGATGGTCGTGCAGGGCGGCAGCAGCTGGCATGGTCCGGAAGACTGCAGCATCGCCGTATCCGGCAGATATGACAGCAGCAGCATCATCCTGACGCTTCGCGTGCATGACGACCGCCTGCTGTACAACACGGCTGCGGATTCCAGTGATTACGCGGCCCTGTACTTCGATCTGAGCAGGAAGACGCGGCTGCGTCCCGGCGGTGCCGCCCAGCAGTACTCTCCGAACACGCAGTTCGGCGTAATCATCCTCATGGGGGACGGCGAGGCGCGTGGCCCGGTGGTGGAACTGCGCGGGGCAAAACTGGCACAGCGACATGGCGGAGCGGTTTCGGTCGACATGTGGCGTGATCCTGAAGCCTATCAGCAGTTTCTTTTCACTGTTCGACTGCCGCGCGCGCTCTTCGCCGACGGTTCCGACCTGCCATCCGCAGGATTTGCCGCCGTCTACCACGACGTCGACTATCCCGCCCGTCTCAACTGGGTCTCGGTCGCATCCACATCCCGGGGCTACACCGAAGAGCGGCCCGATTCCTACGGGAAGATGCATTTCGTGCGTGACATGCGCGCGGAGTGGGAATGGGTCAACCTCGCGACCCGCGACCTCTCACGCGGACTGAAGGAGGCCGGCGTTCTGCCCTGAGCCGTCTTGTTTCCCCCTGCAGAATCGTGTAATTTGGATGTTTGTTTGTCCTCAATCCGGTAGGGTATGACAGGATTTGTTTTCACGTTTTCCCTTCTCTGCACGGCTGCTCTGCAGGCGGATCCCGCCATTTTGCAGCGTCCTGAGTCGGGTATCCTGCGTCCCCTGTTCGAAGCGGCGCTGCCCGCGGTGCGCGTTCATGCTTCGCGATCGCGAGGAGAAATCCGCGTACCGCCCGCCGGCATAGAAGGCCGGCAGGCGTCTCCCTGCGCGTCGGCACTGCTCCACGGCACCGCCCGTTCCCGGGAATACCCTCTCACGCAGCGTTCCAACCGGCGATTGCGTCCGATACGTGCACCGACAGCGGTGTGACCCGTCATTGACCCGTATTCCCGGTATTTCCACATCAAGACTTTTCAGAGGAACCATGCTGAACTTCGTATCCAAACTCTTCGGCGGCAGCAAGCATGATCGCGACCTGAAGACTGTGTATCCTATCGTCGATGAGATCAATGAAATATATGAGTCCCTGCAATCACTGACCGACGACGAACTGCGCGGGAAAACGCAGGAGTTCAGGCAGCGCATCAAGGACGCCACGCAGGAAATTGAAGACGAAATCGCAGACATCGGACGACAGCTCACCGAGGACACCGGTGAGGCCGACAGGGAGGGGCTGCATGACAGGCAGAAGAAACTGCAGGACGAGCTGAAGGAAACCATCGAGGACGTCCTCGATGAAATCCTTCCAGAGGCGTTCGCGGTTGTCAAGGACACCTGCCGCCGCCTGGTCGGTCATGAGTATGACGTGGTCGACAATAAAATGACCTGGAACATGATTCCCTTCGACGTGCAGCTCATCGGCGGAATCACACTGCACAACGGCAACATCGCCGAGATGGCGACAGGTGAGGGGAAAACGCTGGTCGCGACGATGCCCATTTATCTCAATGCGCTTCCGGGCAAGGGAGTGCACATCGTGACGGTCAACGACTATCTCGCTCGCCGTGACAGCGAATGGATGGCCCCTGTGTTCACGTTTCACGGGCTGTCGATCGGGTGCATTCAAAACGACATGGGCCCGCAGCAGAGACGGGAAATCTACAATCAGGATATCACCTACGGCACGAACAACGAGTTCGGCTTCGATTATCTCCGCGACAACATGGTGATCGATTCCGCGGAAATGGTGCAGCGGCCGCACAATTTCGCCATCGTCGACGAGGTCGATTCCGTGCTCATCGACGAAGCGCGCACACCGCTGATCATCAGCGGACCCGTCGGCGAAACCGATCACAAGTTCGACGAAATGAAGCCGCGCGTCGATCGCCTGGTCAACGCGCAGAATGCCTTCATCGCGAAAATACTGGCGGAAGCCGAGCGCCTGCTCAAGGATGGCAAGCCGGATGAGGCCGGTCCCCTGATCTACCGCGCACAGCGCGGTCTGCCGAAAAACAAGCGTCTGATGAAAATACTCAGCGATCCGGAGAACGAGACGCTGATGCAGCGCACCGAGAACATCTACCGCGCGGACAACGCACGGCGCATGCCCGAGATCATCGAAGAGCTGTATTTCGCCATCGACGAAAAAACCTACATCGTCGACCTGACCGACAAGGGCCGTGAGTTCCTCGCACCGTCGAAGGACGACGCCGATTTCTTCGTGCTCCCTGATATCGCCGCAGAACTCAGCGCGCTGGAGGGACAGGGGCTTGAACCCAAGGCCCTGCAGAAGGAGAAAGACCGAATGCAGCAGGTGTACGCGGAACGAAGTGACCGCATTCACACGGTCCATCAGCTGCTGAAGGCCTACTGCCTGTACGAAAAGGACGTCGAGTACGTGGTGCAGGAAGGCAAGATCATGATCGTCGACACCTTCACCGGACGCATTCTTCCCGGCCGCCGCTACTCGGAGGGACTGCATCAGGCCATCGAAGCGAAAGAAAACGTGAAAGTGGAAGGAGACACGCAGACGCTCGCGACCATCACGCTGCAGAACTATTTCCGCCTCTACAACAAGCTCGCGGGCATGACCGGTACGGCGGAAACCGAGGCAGGGGAGTTCTACGAAATTTACAAGCTCGACGTCGTCGTCATCCCCACGAACCGTCCCATCGTTCGCGACGACCAGGAAGACCACATTTACAAGACGAAGCGCGAGAAGTACAACGCCCTCATTGATTATATCGAAGAAAACCGCGAAAACAGGCAGCCCACGCTGGTCGGTACGACCAGCGTTGAAGTCTCGGAGACACTGTCCCGCATGCTCAAGCGCCGCGGTGTTCCTCACAACGTGCTCAACGCGAAGCAGCATCGCCGCGAAGCGGAAATCGTCGCGAATGCGGGTCTTCCGGGCGCCGTGACCATCGCCACGAACATGGCAGGCCGCGGAACGGACATCAAGCTGGGGCCGGGCGTCAAGGACGCCGGCGGACTTGTCATCATCGGCACCGAGCGTCACGAAGCCCGCCGCATTGACCGGCAGCTGCGCGGCCGTGCGGGCCGCCAGGGCGATCCGGGCATTTCCCGTTTCTATCTTTCGCTCGAGGACGACCTGATGCGGCTGTTCAAATCCGACCGCATTGCCTCGGTGATGACGCGTCTCGGCGTCGAGGAGGGCGAGGTCATCAAGCACTCGATGATCACCAAGTCCGTCGAACGCGCGCAGAAGAAAGTCGAGGAGAACAACTTCGGCATCCGCAAGCGCCTGCTCGACTACGACAACGTGATGAATCAGCAGCGCACCGTGATTTATTCCCGCCGCCGCCAGGCCCTCATCGGCGAGAACATACGCGACGAGATCTACGAGATGGTGGACCAGTACGCGGAGGATCTCGCAGAGCAGTACTGGGGGGCAGGGGACATGGACGGACTGCGCGAGGAGGTGCGGCGCAACCTCGTGATCGATCTCGATCTCGACAGCGACCGCATCAGCATCTCCGGCGCTCCGGAACTCAAGGAGCAGATCGTCAACACGGCGATGGATTTCCTGCGTCGCAAAACGGATGACCTCGGCGCCGACATCATGCGCCAGCTGATGCGCATGGCGCTGCTGCAGGTGATCGATATGCGCTGGAAGGAGCATCTCCGCGAGATGGACGATCTGAAGGAAGGCATCCACATGCGCGCATACGGGCAGAAGGATCCTCTGATCGAATACAAGCGCGAAGCCTTCGATCTTTTCGTGCAGATGCTCGGCATGATCAACCGCGAGGTGCTTGGCATGGTCTTCCGCCTGTACCCGGTACAGGAAGAGGTGCAGCAGCGTCCGCAGGGACCGAGCGTTTCCCAGCTGGTCACCTCGCATCAGTCCAGCGAGGGCATGGGGTACCAGGCGAACCGTGAAGCGCAGCCGGGACATGAGGCGCCGCAGGAGGCCACTGCCGGCAAGCGTCAGCCGATACGCGTCGAGAAAACACCGGGACGCAACGAGCCCTGTCCGTGCGGAAGCGGCAAAAAATACAAGCACTGCCACGGACAGCAATAGTTCACCTGCGGACACCGTGGGCCGCAGAACAGCAAATCGAGAGGAGTACGGCGTGCGAGAGCGTGGTGCGGCAATGACCTGTCCCTCCTGCGGAACGGAAAACTCCGTTCTGAATCTTCGCTGCAGTGCATGTGGCGCATTCATCCGCGACAGGGTGCCCGCCATCGATCTGTTTTCGGCGCTCTGGGGCATGATCGAACGTCCCGCAGCGACGCTGCTCCGTTACGCCCGCAGTGAACAGAAGAACTATGTGCATCTGCTTTTCGCCCTCACCGGGCCGCTGCTGGTCGCTGTGCTGCTCTCGGTCCTGCGGGCGGGGGACAGGGACATGGCGTTCGGGTACGTGCTGCTATCGGTCGTGCTGTTCGGCCCGTTTGCAGGGCTCATCCTTTTTTCCATGGTATCCTGGCTCGCGGCTGCCGGACTGCGCGTTTTTCTTGGTCTGCGGCTCGGATACCGGCTTGCGGCCGGTTATGTCGCCTACGCTTCCGCTCCGCTGATGTGGGCCTCCGTCATCATTCTTCCGCTGCAGCTCGGCGTTTTCGGGATCACGCTCTTTTCGAGCAATCCCGCTGCCTGGTCGTTGCAGCCGGTCCCGTTCTGGCTGCTGGCCGGTCTCGATGGAGTGGCTCTCCTGTGGACAGTGCTCCTCATGCCGCTCGGCCTGCGCGCGCATGGCATCCCGTACGGCCGCGGTTTCCTGCTGCCGCTGCTGACCGTTCCGCCTCTCGTCCTGCTCTGTGCCGTGGCGGGATGGGCCCTGCTACCCCTGTTTCCGAAAACACTCTGAATGCGAGTCTGCGATATGAACAACGCACGTATGACCACCGAGCACATGATCGCTTCCCTGGAAAACGGCCTGATCGTCTCATGCCACGCCGAAGAAATGGGCGACGGCGACGGGTTTGATGCGTTGCGCTACTTTGCGCACGCTGCGATCGAGGGCGGCGCAGCAGGACTGCGTCTCGAAGGGGCTGCACGCATACGCGCAGTGCGCGGCATGACCAAGCTCCCCCTGGTCGGCTTCGTGCAGGGCAGCTATGCGGATGGATCCGCGCTGATCACCCCGACGCTCGACGATATCGCCGCGCTGATCGACGCGGGCGCCGATATCGTGGCGATCGATGCGACCAAGCGCAAACGTCCCGGGGACATAGACGGATTCATCTTTTTCGAGCAGGCTCGGAAGCGCTTCAACACGCCCCTCTGGGCGGATGTGGCGAATTTCCGTGAAGGAGTCCGCGCTGCCGAGATGCGAGCGGATGTTGTCGCGACGACACTCGCAGGATACACTCCAGGCACGGTCGTGGAGGACTACAGAACCCCCGATTTCACGCTGATTCGCGAACTCGCCAGCGCACTGACCATCCCGGTCATCGCCGAAGGACGCATCTGGTCTCCCGAGGACGCGCGGCAATGCACGCTGCTCGGTGCGCATGCGGTCGTCGTCGGATCCGCCATCACCCGTCCCCAGGTCATCGCACGCATGTATGTCGAATCCCTTCAGCAGGATCATCCCGCGCCGGAGGGAGGGGATCTCTCGGCGTAATCAGCGCATGCGCGTCTCGCCAAAAGGAGAGACCGTTTTTTCTCGCAGTATTCTCATTGTTTTGTTGTACTTTTGAGAGCATGCTTCCTTGAGTTTCGCCAAATGGAGGCGTATTTTAGCAATGATGCGACTGACCGCAGCATGCACGCAAACACACCGATCCTGAACCGGCCGATTCGCACGGGGAAAAACCCGTTCCAAGCCGGTATACAGACGCTGATATCGAACAACCACTAATCTCTATATTGGAGGCATATTAAAATGCAGCATGTTCTTGGAACCTTTTTACTGCTCCTTCAGGAAGCCGGGGACAACTCGGGAATAGTCAACTTCCTCGTTGAGAAATTCAACCAGGGTGGCGGGTTCATGTGGCCGATCCTTGCATGCCTCGTGCTTGGTCTCGCATTCGTCATCTTCAAGTTCATTGCTATTGCGCGTTCCTCTGTCAACACGAAGAAATTCCTCGTCGAAGTCAAGAAAGCACTTGATGAGGGTGGTGTGGACAAGGCAATCGACGTGTGTTCGAAGAACAGCGGTTCCGTCGCCAGCGTCTTCCAGGCCGGTCTCATGCGTGCGGAAGAAGGCATTGATGCCGCAGAAAAAGCCATCATCAGCTACGGCTCGATCGAAATGTCCTTCCTCGAGCGCGGCATGATCTGGATCTCCACGTTCATCTCCATCGCACCGCTGCTCGGTTTCTCCGGTACGGTTGCCGGTATGATCCAGGCCTTTGACAGCATCGCCGCCGCGAAGAACATCTCCCCGGAAATCGTCGCCAGCGGTATTTCCGTGGCACTGCTCACGACACTGTTCGGACTGATCGTCGCCATGGTCCTGCAGGTCTTCTACAATTATTTTGTCTCCCGCATCGACAAGCTGGTTGTCGACATGGAAGAAAGCTCCATCGAGCTGATCGACTCTCTGGTCATGCTGGAACGTGGAAAGAAGGTCAACAACTAACCGTCTCTTCCGTTTCACTCATCACTAGGAGTCATGCATGTTTCGAAAGAAAAAGAGACCGATGGCGGAGATCAGCTCGAGCGGCATGGCGGACATCGCCTTCCTGCTGCTGCTGTTCTTCCTGGTGACCACGACGATTGACGTGGACACCGGTATTGATCTCGTGCTGCCGCCATGGGTTGATAACGCTGAGCAGGTTGCCGTGAAATCGGACAACATCGCCAATCTCCTGGTCAACGAAGTCGGTGATGTGCTTCTCGACGAGAAAATCATCGGTGTCCCGCAGATCAAGGAAGAGATGATCGCCCGCATCAAGGCGAATCCCAAGCTCATCATCTCCTACAAGACCGTGCGCGACACGCCGTACAAGATTTACATCGACGTCATGGATCAGCTGAAAATGGCGTACGAAGCGCTGCGACAGGAGTACAGCCGCGAGAAATTCGGCCTTCCGATGGACCAGGTCAACGAGGAACAGCTCCAGGAAATCCGCAGGACCATCCCGCAGCGTATTTCCCTGGCAGAGCCGACTCAGGCTGAAGCGTAATCGAGCAGGAGAATCAAACAAATGAAATTTCAGAAAAAAATATCATCGACGACACAGGGCATTCCGATGTCCTCGCTGCCGGACATCATCTTCATGCTGCTGATTTTCTTCATGGTCACCACCGTGCTGCGGGAGGTGGACGTGCAGGTGCAGTATTCGCTTCCGGAAGCGGTATCCGTCGAGAAAATCGACAACAAGCGACTGCTTTCCTACATCTGGATCGGCAGTGACGAGCGCATCCAGATCGACGACAGCATTATTCCCGTCGGTTCCATCAGCAACATCGCCTACCAGAAGCGCATGAACAATCCGAACGTGATCATGTCCTTGCGCATCGACAAAGGCTCGCGCATGGGTATCGTCAGCGACGTGCAGCAGGAGCTGCGCCGTGCCGACGCTCTGCGCATAAACTATTCCGCGCTCGTCAAACTCTGACGGCGCACAGATTCCGTGGAAAAAGGCAGGCGCCCCGCGGCGTTTGCCTTTTTTCTTTTCCCCATGCCGGAGGCACGCATGTCATTGACAGAACGCATCGCACAGGATATGAAGGCGGCAATGAAATCGGGAGAGAAGCTTCGTCTCGAGACGCTTCGCACCCTTCGTGCCGCCATCCTGGAATTTGAAAAGACCAAGGCCGGAGCGGTACCCGGCGAAGAGGACGAGCTGCGCATTCTCACCGCGGCCGCTAAGAAGCGCCGTGAAGCCATTGAGCAGTACCGTGCCGCGGGCCGTGAGGATCTTGCGGAGACGGAGGAAGCCGAACTCGCAGTCATCACCGAGTACCTGCCCGCACAGCTCGGAACCGAGGAACTCGAAGCCCTGGTGGACGCCGCCATCGCGGAGAGCGGGGCAAAGGAAATGAAGGATTTCGGACGCGTGATGGGACCGCTCATGAAAAAGCTGCAGGGCCGCGCGGACGGCGCTTCCGTCCAGGCCCTGGTGCGCAGCAGACTGGGAGGAGGCTGAGTGTCCGTGACCGACGCATCCGCCGCGCCATCGCCGTTCGGTGACGCCGCAGCGAAACTCGATCTGCCCCGCATCATCGAACACGTCGCCGGCTACTGTGCGACCGGCTACGGCAGAGAGCGCGTCCTGCATCTGCAGCCTTCCGACGTCTTCGCGTTCGTACGCGACGAACTCGACCGCGTGCAGGAGATGCGGGCGCTTCTCGAGGCAGACGACGCACCCCCGATCGACACGCTTGAGGAGGCGCGTCCCGCACTGCACCGTGCCGCGAAAACAGGCAGCATGCTCCCGGCCGAGGATTTTCGCGATGTGCTTCGCACGCTGATCACCGCACGCAAACTCAAATCATACTTCCACAGACGAGCGGAGCGCGTGCCGCTGCTTGCCCGCATTTCAGAGCAGCTGCACGAGGACAAGCTGCTCGAGTACCACATCGACCGCGTGGTGGACGAAGAGGGAGGGGTCAAGGATTCCGCGAGCAAGGAACTGCGGCGCATCCGACGTGAGATCATCGACAAATCCGGCCAGCTCCGTCGACGCATGGAGAACATCCTCAAGCGGGTGTCCGAGGATGAAATCGTCATGGAGGAGCTCGTGACCATGCGGGACGGCCGCCTCGTCCTGCCTGTGAAAACCGAGTACAAACGCCAGATACAGGGATTCATACACTCCACCTCGGCCACGGGACAGACCGTGTACATCGAGCCAACGGAAACGCTCGATCTCAACAACGAAATACGAGATCTGCAGTTCGCGGAAATCCGTGAGGTCAACGCAATTCTCAGCGAACTGACAGACCGGCTTCGCAGTGCCGTTGACGGCCTGTTGCGCAGCATCGACACGATCGGTGACATCGACAGTCTTTACGCCCGGGCGCGATACGGCAGGGAACGTCTCGCGGAATGCCCGCAGGTCAAGCTCGACGGTGCGCTCGTACTTCATCACGCGCGGCATCCGCAGCTGCTGCTGCACAAGAAGCGTGCGGACGTCATTCCGCTCGATCTCACGCTCGGGGACGAGGCCACGACCATCATCATCACCGGTCCAAACGCGGGCGGGAAAAGCGTTACGATGAAAACCGTCGGTCTTTCCGCGCTCATGGTGCAGAGCGGCATCCCCGTCCCCTGCGACGCCGCAAGCGAATTTCCGGTGTACAAAAGCGTGCACGTCGACATCGGCGACGAGCAGTCCGTCGAAAACGACCTGAGCACATTCAGTTCGCATATCAGCAGGCTCGCACGTATCGTCGAGCATGCGGACGAGCGGTCCCTGGTACTGATAGATGAAATCGGCACCGGTACGGATCCCGCTGAGGGGAGTGCGCTGGGCGCCTCCATTCTTCAGCATCTCACGCGTGTCCGCGCGCATGTCATTTCCACGACGCATCACGGGATGCTCAAGGCATTCGCACATGCGGAGGAGGGAATGACGAACGCGGCGATGGAATTCGACATGCACACGCTGCAGCCCACGTACGTGTTCCGTGCAGGACTCCCGGGAAGCAGCTATGCCTTCGAAATCACGCGGCGGCACGGCATGCATCCTTCGATCATCGACCGGGCGCGCGATATCCTCGGAACGCAATCCGACGCACTCGAACAGCTGCTCGCCGAAGTCGAACGGCAGTCACAGGATCTTGGCATACGGCTGCGGAAGGCCGAGCAGCAGGAGGCACAGTACCAGGAGCTTCTCGCGGAGTACACGACAAAGCGCAAGGGTCTCAAGCAGGAGGCGAAAGAAATCAAGCGCCAGGCGCTCGAGGATGCGGAGCGGGTGGTACAGGAATCCAACACGCTCATCGAGCAGACCATACAAAGCATCCGGGAAGCACAGGCCTCGCGGGAGTCGATACGGCAGGCGCATGAACGTGTGCAGAAGGAGAAGGAAAAGATCACCGCGGAGCTGAAGGAGCATCATCCGGTCGTCGATCCCGGTGGGGATAGCGGCAGCAGCGCTGCGCTTCAGCCGGGGGACGAGGTCTCGATGCGAGACAATCCCTCCGCGAAAGGCATCGTCCTCGAAGCACCGGAAAATGGCAAGGTTGCCGTCGCGTTCGGCAGTATTCGCATGCAGGTGGATACCGGAAGTGTGCGCGCTCTTCCGAGCGAAGTGCGCAGGGAAAGCGTTTCCACACAGCATATGGAAGAGCAGACCGACGGCAGTGAAATTGACGTGCGCGGCATGTACGGAGACGACGCCATCCGCGAAGTGGACCGTTTCCTCTCCCAGGCCTGGTCCTCCGGGCTCAAGCGTGTCGATATTATCCACGGGAAAGGGACAGGCGCTCTCCGCAAGCGCGTGCACAGCTATCTCAAGGATCTCCGTTTTGTCGAACGGTTTGCGCTCGGTGAATGGAACGAGGGCGGATCCGGCATGACAAAGGTCTATTTTCGCGAAGATTAGCATGCACGCGGCCGTGACGCGTTCTTTGGATTTGCATGCGTCTTTGCGTATTATGGGCGCGGAAAAGCCTGCCACAAAACGCCATACAGCGTGATCCAGTCCATTCGATCCATTCTCGTAGCGAATCGGGGAGAAATTGCCGTACGCATACTTCGGGCCTGCCGGGAGATGGGCATACGTACCGTCGCGGTATATTCCGAACCCGACGCCACAGCCCCGCATGTCCGCCTCGCCGACGAAGCCTATTGCATCGGTCCGGCAGAATCCGCGCAAAGCTATCTCCTGCAGGACGTCATCATCGACGTCGCAAAAAAGGCGAAATGCGATGCGATTCATCCCGGATACGGATTCCTCTCCGAGCGCGCCGTCTTCGCGCGCGCCGTGCGTGACGCCGGACTGATATTCATCGGTCCCGACGCATCCGCGATTGAAACCATGGGGGACAAGACTTCTGCCCGCACATTGATGATACAGCGCGGCGTTCCCGTCGTCCCCGGAACCGAGAGCGCGGTGACGAACGCGGAGGAAGCGGCGCGCATCGCAGAGCAGGTCGGCTTTCCCGTGCTGCTCAAGGCTGCGGCCGGAGGAGGCGGCAAGGGCATGCGTGTCGTCGAACAGCCGGCAGACCTGCAGAAGGCCCTTGCGTCGGCGCAGAACGAGGCGCGGTCCGCGTTCGGTGACGATCGCGTATATATCGAGAAATTCGTCGTCGAACCCCGTCACATCGAGATCCAGGTGCTGGCGGACGCACACGGCAGCATTGTGCATCTCGGCGAACGCGAATGTTCGATACAGCGCCGTCACCAGAAGGTGGTGGAGGAGGCCCCTTCGGCCATCGTCGACGAAGAAATGCGCTCCCGCATGGGCGATGCGGCCGTGGAAGCCGCCCGTGCCTGCGGATATGTCAACGCCGGTACGATTGAATTCCTCGTGGACCGCGACAGGAATTTCTACTTCCTCGAGATGAATACAAGGCTGCAGGTCGAACACCCCGTCACGGAACTGGTCACGGGCATCGACCTCGTCAAAATGCAGATACGGGTCGCGGA
>CAJXSA010000044.1 GCA_913060595.1 uncultured Ignavibacteria bacterium | reverse complement strand
GTTCGAGTCGCGTGCCGGTACTGTCGACTGTCAGGCGGTGCCGCAGCGCCCACTGCTTGTACGCGAGCACACGCCGTATCGATCGCTGCACGCGGCGGCTGTCGAGCGCACCGCGTGCGATGGCAGCCTGCACAGAATCGATCGTTTCCCCGATATCTCCAGGGATCAGCAGCAGGTCTACGCCGGCTGCGAGCGCGGCCGCGGGAAGATTGCCGATGCCGGTGCGCGTCAGTGCTTTCATGTTCATCGCATCGCTCACGATCAGACCGTGAAATCCGAGTTCCCTCCGCAGAAGGGAATCGAGCACGATGCGTGACAGTGTAGCGGGCAATGTGCTGTCTCCCGTCAATGCCGGCAGCGCGATATGCGCCGACATCACCGCGAGAATGCCTGCATCCACAAGTCTGCGGAAAGGATACAGTTCGACGCTGTCCAGTCGTGCAGGAGAGGAGGAGACGAGCGGAAGTCCAGTGTGCGAGTCGACGTCAGTGTCACCGTGTCCCGGAAAATGCTTCGCGGTTGCAATCAGTCCTGCATCCTGCATCCCGCGCGCATAGGCTTCAGCCATGTCCGCCACGAGTTCACGATCCTCCCCGAAGGAACGGATGTTTATGATGGGATTCGCGGGGTTGCTGTTGATATCCGCGACGGGGGCGAAGTTCACATGGAAGCCGAGGTCCAGCGCCTCCTCCGCCACGGCGCGTCCCGCGCGGTAGGCGAGATCCGGACTGCGCGTCGCCGCAAGCGCCATCATCGATGGCAGTTCCAATGCGCCCTGCAGGCGCATGCCAGGACCGTTTTCAAAATCGGCCGTCACCAGCAGCGGAACAGTCGCCCAGCTCTGCAGTGAATCGATGAGCAGGCGCGCATCCGCCTCGGTGCCGCGCGAAAGCAGCACCCCGCCGACTCCCTCATCTCGTACACTGCGGACCAGGGCGCGCAGTGTTTTTTCCTCCATGTTCGAGAAGGAAAACGGCACGAGAAGCTGCGCAATGCGCTGTCGTGGGGACAGCCGCGAAAGCGTACTGTCTATCCATGCAGAGCGGGATACGGGATAGCCCCGCACCGGGATGTCGCCGAGAACAATATCCTCGGGTGATGGAATTTCCTGCGGTACGGCAATGACGGAGTCGCGCACTGCCGGAGGGACCGTATGCTGTGTTCGGGAAAACATGCCGCATCCCCCGGAGAAGACCAGGAGAAGAAGAACAGCGGACAGGACTCTGTACATCAGGCGAACATCGAATACTGGTAAATGAAAACGCGGCTAGTCAAAAATCATGAAACGCGTACTGGCCTGCGCATCCGCAGTGACAATGCGCAGCAGGTAGCTTCCCTGCGACAATCCCTGCAACGGGACGCGCACAACACGGCGTTCGACCGATGGCGGCAGGGATTCGGAGGATGCACGCAGGCGGCCGAGCATGTCATACACTTCCCAGCGGAAGTACCCGGGACTGCGCACGGCAGCATGAACGACTCCCGCACTCGTAACGGAAACCGGATTCGGATACGGTCCGTCCAGCGTGAGCGCCGAGGGAGACGCGGACGCAGCGACGGATGTCGTCGTCACACGAGGCACGAAAATATCCTGCCAGGTGCTGTCGCCGAGTCCGCGGCTGCTTTCAACCTGCACGTACACGCGCAGCACCCGATCGTAGGTGGCCGGAAAAACGAAGAAGGAATCACGCACGACAGGAGACGTCACGCGGGGATTGAGATCGATCGCCGGGTCACGCGGCTGCGACGTAAGCATCTGCGCTCCCTCACCCTCCACGCGGACGCGAAGCATGCGCAGTGAACTGGCAAACCAGGCGGTGTTCTTCACACGGAAACGAATGGCAACGGGATTGCCCTCGTATCCCTGTCCGTCACCTCGTGCGATAAGCCTGTCCGGTATGTCCGCATCCTCGATCGTGAATGAAAACGGTTCGCCAGGGATGAAAATCTCCGACTGCAGCGGCAGCATCTCCCCGCCGCTGTGATACAGCAGGAAACGAAGCATTGCGCGGCCGCTGGATGCATGCGGTTCGGCATGAAACTGCCATTCGCTCTCCCGGCTGTCTCCCGGACGGATCAGCGCATCGATCTGCTGCGTCGACGCACCGAGCACGGAGATCGCGGGATCGGTAAACGTCACGACGATGGAATCGAGCTGCAGGTCCGCAGTACCGGAATTGCTGACGCGGACAGTTTTCGTGAACGGATCGGGCCGGTATATCGATATGGGATCATACACGAGTTGCGCGTTGCCCAGTACAACGGCATCGAGTCCGGGACGCAGGGCCGGCAGGTACACCCCTGCCACCACGGTATCACGCTTGCCTCCGCTGTGATGCAGCGTGAAATCCAGCCGTGCGTTGTTCTCCTGCTCATGCGCGTCTGCCCGAAGGACAAAGGGCAGCGCAAGTATACTGTCCGGCCGCACGACGGCACCTGCCGTCCATGCGACCGCACTTTCTGCGTGCAGCAGGGGATCGTCCCAGGTAAGACGCACGCTGTCGAGCCGCAGATCGGCGGTACCGGTGTTGTGAATGCGCAGTGTGCGTGTAAACGGGTTGGGGACGTACAGGCTGTCCGGGTCATATGCCAGGGTATCGGGTCCCTCGACAGACGCAGTGATGACAGGAAAAAGTGCGGGAATTTCGAGGATGTGCTCCGTCGCCACAGCATATTCTTCTGAGACATGCGCGGTCACGTGCATCGGTACACGGCGGAGCGTATCACGCACATAGGCGGTGAAATCCCACCGTGTGACCAGGCTGTCACCCGGCAGGAGATCGAAACCGATATCCCGCCGCAGCGGCTGCGGGGTAGCAACGCCGTCCATCGGATAGCGAAGAAGCAGAGAGTCAACACGTACAGCAACGTGTCCGCGGTTGTGCAGCACGTATTCCTGTGCGAAAGGATTCGGGGCGTATGTGCCGCCCGGGGCATAGCGCAGCTCATCGGGACCGCGCCGTTCGAGCGCGAGTATGGGCTGCAGTCCGGGCACGCGCACATCACCGCGGTACCGCGCGGTATCTCCTCGGTCGCTGACGGCAAGGAGATGCATGGTTATCACGCGATCTTTCAGCGCGGCATCCACCCTGAAGGTGTCGAGGATGACACCGCTTTCCCCGCCTGCCTGCATGAAATCGCTGTGCTGCTGTTCTTTCCAGGGCGCAGAGGCGATACCGCTGCCCTGTGTCTGCACCTTGCTGTAGACGAGCGTGCTGTTGTACCAGGTGTCGTTTCGCACGCGAAAGGCAACCGGTATGTTCCGCGACAGCAGCTGCGTCGCATCCGGAGTGCGCGCGAGGGAATCCGGTATCTGCGCGCTGCTGACCGTCAGCGCGTACGGCTTGCCGGGTACGGAAACGGTGCGCTGCCCGGGATGCGCGAATCCTTCGGCATCGGTCACTTCGACAGAGGCGGAGAGCTGCCGCGGTGCGCTCCGTCGCTCGACATCGAGATCCCAGGTGAATTCGATATGACTGTTCGGTGCCAGTGCGGGGAGGGACTGTCCGAATGGATCCGTGGAGGACCAGCCGACTCCCTGAATGTCAAGCTGCATCGCACCGAGCTGCGTCCACTGTGCACTGTTGTTGCTCAGCCGTACGATCAACGGGTAGGGGAGCGGATTGTAGATGTCCGCGCTGTCGTATTGCAGGCTGCCGGGATCCCGGAACGAGATGTCCACCACGGGATTCATGCCTGGAACAGACACTGCCGTGGGTGCGGCGTTTTCCACCACACCGCCCGCGATATCCTTGCCGCGCGCGCGGATGTGCAGCGTGTCGCTGCGCGGCATGCGTGTCGCTGCCGTATACCGCACTCTCCATGAGAGGTACAGGCGCTGTCCGCCCTGCGCCTGTGGCTCCAGTGGCTGCTGCAGCTGCATGGGATTATCCTGTGTCGGAGGATCGAGCTCATAGTCAGGTGGCAGCAGCAGTTCAATGTTCACGCTGTCTGCCGTCGTGCCCCCCGCGTTGGAAAAGCGGAAGAACACGTCGAACGGATTTCCGTCGTACCCGAGCGAATCCGCCCGCATCGTCAGGGCGGGAACTCCCGACGGCGTGATGCTGAAGTCGGGCCGGGGCACAGGCGGCACCGTAAACAGTGCCGATGTGACGGAGGAATCGTTCGGACTGCTTTTCAACCACACGTACACGCGGTAATTCGACATCGTGAAAGCAGCGGGATAGACGATGCGCCATTCCAGTTTGGCAGAATCTCCCGCCTGTACCACGGCGGGAACAGGAGTCTTGATCGTCATGTGCTGCTCTGAGGTATCAAGTGCAAGACCAGGCGTCAGCACCACGCGTGCGCTCAAGGTCTGCGATGCACTTTGCCCGGTGTTGTAAACGGTCGCCGTGACCTTCAGAGGCATCGGCTCATATTGTTGCGTGTTCTGATTCACCGTGACAGACGGAATGTCAATCCCGACACTGAGCACAGCCTGTCCGTGCGCGGACAGTGAACAGAGAAACATGCATGGAAGCAAGGACAGCAGGAATGATCGCATGGCGGCAGGAAGGCTGGTGAAGACGGAATTCAAGCTGTACTTCAATTGTACAACACAAATTACCTATATTCAACAGGTAACGGGCAGGAATCGACCTGCGATACGAAAATTTCCGAGATGTTTCGAGGAGTCACGCCATGCCGATCATCATCGCGCATATTCTGGAAGGACGCGAACGTGAGAAGAAAACCGCACTCATACGCAATCTCACGGACGCCGTCGTGAAAACACTTGGTGTCCCTGAAGATTCTGTCCGCATCATACTGAGTGAGATCGAGAAGGAAGACTACGGGATAGGGGGAAAAACGGCGAAAGAGCTGGGCAGATGAAAGAACCGCCTCCCCTCGCTGTGGGGAGGCGGGTGCAGAGGTCGTGAATACGGAAATACCGGTACTTACGGAAGTGTGGTATTGAGCACTTTCTCTGTCTGCTCATCCCGAAACTTCTGCAGCTGATCGCGCAGGCCGGCGTCTTTTCTGGCGAGGATCGCGACCGCGAGCAAGGCAGCGTTGATCGCCCCGGCCTTGCCGATGGCAAGCGTTCCAACGGGGATGCCCGCGGGCATTTGCACGGTTGAAAGCAGCGAATCGAGCCCGTCCAGCGCACTTTTCATGGGAACGCCGAGAACGGGAAGCAGCGTATGTGCCGCAACGACACCGGCCAGATGCGCGGCGCCACCCGCGGCGGCGATGATGACCTCCGTCCCGTTCCCCTCAGCGGCGGATACGAGATCCATGACCGCACCGGGTGTGCGATGGGCAGAAAGAGCACGACAGACATGGGGCACGTCGAAGCGGGTGAGGGTTTCATCGGCATGCTGCATGATGTCCCAGTCGGACTTGCTGCCCATGAGGACAATCACTTTGGGATTCTGATCGGACATGTGGGGGACCTCCGGTATGAATATTCGATGGATATGCGACAGTCAATAGAAATTCGACGAAGTGCAAGTTGCCATCCACAGGGCAAAAAAAAAAGTGCCCGCGACAAGCAGGCACGTGTTCAGGCAAAAGCCGTCTGACGCCACCTCCCTACACTGTCGCGGGCCCTCCAATCCCGTCTCCCCCTGCGTGGCTCCCTCACCAGTCTCCATCCGCCCGCGTCGCCGCTCCCTTTCCCTATTATATACTACCTCTCGTTTGGGGCGGGTGGACAAAATTTTTCCGGATTTTTTCAAAAAAAAAGGGCTCCCGATCGGGGAGCCCTTGTAAACCATAGCAGGGTAACAGGTTACCGGAGAAGCAGCATCGGCCTGCTCCTGGTAAATTCTTTGCTTCGCAGCTGATAGTAATAGGTGCCGCTGGGCAGCTGCGCCGCGTCGAGACGGATGCGATAGCTCCCTGCGAGGAAATGCCCCGATCCGAGATCCATGACCAGGCGGCCGGTGGCATCGTACAGACTGAGTGTCAGATCAGCCGGGTGCGGAACATCGAAGGCAATTGTCGTGGTGGGATTGAATGGATTGGGGTAGTTCTGATGCAGCGCGAAGCGCCGGGGCAGCAGATTCGAACGGTGTTCGACATGCAGTGTGCGGTCACATTTGACCGTGAGCGTGTCCTCACAGAGCACCAGTCCGTTTGCCACCGTCTGCCATAGTACCTCGAAATCGCCGTTCCCGATGGCGTTGTTATCGTAGCAGACAACCAATCCCTCAAGCAGATCGCCGGGCAGCAGTCCGCCGTCGGGATTACGCCAGACAATTCGGTTCTCCGAAGTCGTATGTGTCCATCCGTCCGCGTCCTCAACCGTGGAAACGAAGAAGGCCACGTCGGGGGTGAGTATTTCAACATTGACACCGTTGATGAGGGAGCGGGGCAGATGCGTGTTTTCCACCTTGAATTCGAAGCAGCACGGCCTCTCGGAATTGCTCACGGCGTCGATCACGTCACAGGAGACGATTTGCGGCTCGCAGGAAACACTGCCGGTGTCACATGAGACTGTCATTCCGCCGCTCTCGGTGCACCAGGTAAACGGAATGCGCGTTTCAGTCCACGACGGCAGAACATGCAGGATGAAATCCGATGCTTCCTCCCCGGGAGCCAGGCCGGCACCGTCGACGATGAAGCGCACGTGGGCTTCGCCGAGGCTGTCGATGCGCCACCCCGCGGGAGCGGACGCATCACGGAGCAGTGTCGCTGCATCCTGCAGCGTGACCGTGAACGCGTCGAGGTCGGATTGCGGCACATGAAGATTGTTCACCGCGAACGCATAACTGCAGTAATCCTGCGCGGCGGAGAAAGAAACACTGTCATCACGCGCACCCGGCGGCGTGCATCGTACGCTGTCTTCGGCGCAGCAGAGCACGGAGTCGTTCAGGGATGTGCACCATTCAAATGAGACGGTTTCGGATCCTGCCGGACGGGTGACAGAGACCTGGAAGCCTGTGGCATTCGCGTTCGGCGGCACTGTGGCAGTGACCGTGCGGAATACGATCTCCGTGGCACTGCTGTCCGCCACGAACCATTCGAACGGCGTGGCCAGTGCGGTGATGCGGGCGCCGGGTGTTTTCAAACGCAGGTGAAAATCGTTGATATCGGTCGAAGGTTCGTGCAGGTTCACGAAGCCGAGATCATACACGCACTGCTGCGTGTCCTCATCGATGAGCAGCGAGTCACAGCGCGCCTGCACAGGCGGATCGCAGCGAAACAGCAGCGTGTCGCATGTAACCGTGGTGCTGCCGGACAGCGTGCACCACGAAATGCGGTATTTGCCGTCGGGAGGAGGCTGGAAGAGAAAACGGAATCCGCTCGCGCTGTCTCCGGATGCAACCGGAGCGCCGTCTTTGCGGAACTGCACCGCCTGCGGCGTCCTGCCACTGATACGCCAGCCGCTGATGCCGAAACTGGAATCGATTGCAGCGCCTGCGGTGAGCATGGTCACACGGAATCCATCGATACCGGAGCGCGGCACATGCGTATTGCGAAAACCGAGCAGATGGGAGCAGCCGCCCAGGTCGAGGTGTATTCCTTCGTCCGGCCTATCCTCCTCAAACGGCACGCAGTGCTGCTGCGTGAGTCCTTCACAGCGCACCAGCTGACCGGACAATGTGCGCCAGAGGAAATAGACCGGGCCCGGCTGTCCATCGTCGCGCGCGACACAGACGCGGAAACCGCCGAGGTCCTGACCGGGCTGCAGCGAATCACCGTCCGCCAGGAACGTTACGCGGTCGGCGGACTCATGGTCGACTTCCCACGGTCCCGACGCGCTGCCGACGAATTCCATCCCCGGCTCGAAGGTGAGGAGGCTGAGTCCATTCAGCGCCAGCGCGGGATTGCGGCGATTTTGCACCGTGATATCGAAACAGCAGCTTCCGGCGGGCTGGCCGGGCACCACGACCGGGGTCACGACAATGCTGTCACAGAAGGACTGCAGAGGCTCGCATTCCAGCTCTGCCGTATCGCTGCTCACCACCTGTCCGGCAAGTTCCGTCTCCCAGCGGACGCGGAACTGTGTCCCGACGCCAGCCAGCCGCTCAAAGCACATGGTGAAGCCCTCGAGCATCTCGCCGTTTTCCAGGTCGGCGCCGGCAGAGGTGAATTCCACGGTACGCTCGCTTTCATTCTCCGTTTCCCATGGCCCCATCGATCCGCCGGATATGATCACGCCCGGGGTCAGCACCGAAATGCGTATGCGGTCGATCGGGGACTGCGGTTCGTGGGTGTTCTCGAGAAGGAAGTCGAAGCAGCAGCCCACGGGATCCTTGTCGATGAACTGCAGATTGTCTTTTTGCTGCCCGGTCATCGGGGAAGCGATGAGAAGGAGCAGCAGGAAAAATGTGGAAATACGTATCATGGCGGTACATCAAGCTGGAAAACGGAGGAGGATGCGTGCGGAGGCCATGGCCCAATGACGCAGAATCAACCTAGTGAATTGTCCGCTGCAGTGCAATGTCACTCCCGGTCCGCCGTGGAGACCATGCGATGACTGGACGGCGCTTCACCTTGCATCGGGAGCCAAACCCCTCGTACTTTTGTTTCTTGAGTACAGTACATCCAATATGAGCAATTTCATGCGTTCATTCCGTATCACCGCTCTGCTCCTTGTCGGAGCCGCGCTTCTTTCCGCCTGTTCCCTGTCCCGCGACATCTTCAAAATGGAAGATGCCGATGATTTCGAAGCCTATATCGAAAAGTGGGCGCCGACAGAAGATGCCTTTGTGGCCGTGCAGCGTCTGGCGGCACCCGCGATCGACAGCAAGGACTGGGCAGCGGCCATCGACGTGTTCAAAAAGCACAAAGCGCGCTTTCCCGGCATGGAATCGCGTTTCGATGCAATCATTGCCATCCTTGAACAGGAAAGCTTCGATATCGAAATCACCAATCTCGGCGACGGCATCAATTCACCTGCCGACGAGATCAAACCGTCGGTCACCGTCGATGGAAAACGCCTCTACTTCGCCAGTGACCGCGAGGGCGGAAAGGGGAAGCTCGACATATATGTCTCCCAGTTCAAGGACGGGGCCTGGCAGCCGGCCATCAATCTCGGGGACCGCATCAACACCGCCGACCACGAGACGATCAACGGATTATCCTTCGATGGAACGAAAATCCTGATCTATGGCGGTTTCAAGGGACACCTCGGGAGCGGCGACAACTACTTTTTCGAAAAAACCGAGCAGGGGTGGTCTGAGATCAAGCACTTTCCCCGCATGGTCAACAGCAAGTACTACGACTCCGATGCGTTCATGACGGCGGACGGCTTCGCCGTCCTCTTCACTTCGGATCGCGAAGGTGTCATCGGGGACCGCGTGCCGAAGAACACGCGCTACCATGGCAGCATCGCAGGCAACACCGACATTTTTGTCGCCGTGCGGCGCGGCGTCTACTGGCAGCCCCCGATCAACCTCGGTCCCGTGATCAACACTCCGTACGCGGAACGCTCCGCCTTTCTGCATCCCGACGGACGAACGCTTTACTTCAGCTCAGACGGACATCCGGGTCTGGGAAAAATGGACGTGTTCAAATCCGTTCGGACAAACACGAACAGCTGGACGGAATGGAGCGAACCGATCAATCTCGGAAAAGACGTCAACGGAAGCGACGACGATTGGGGATACCGCGTTACACCGGACGGGAAATACGCGTTTTTCTCCACATCCAACCAGCCCGACGGCCGCGGGGAAAACGATATTTTCCAGATCACCCTCCCGAAGGCCGTGCGTCCGCAGGAATCGGTCGCCATCATCTCTGGTGAAATCAAGGATGAAGACGGCAATCCCATCGCCGCCGACGTCATCGCTCAGGATCTCGCCACGGGCGATATCATCGCCCGCGCAAGTCCCGATCCCGAAACGGGTGAATACACACTGACGCTTCCAGAGGGCACGGATCAGAAAAACATCGGAATCTTCGCAGAGAAGGAAGGTTTCTATCCCGATGCCTTCAATCTCCGTCTCGGCGACCTCGACCGCTACGCCGACGCCGGACTCAATAACGGCTCCGGCAACGACGGCTCCGGCAACGACGGCTCCGGCAATGACGGCTCCGGCAATGACGGATCGGGCAACGACGGATCCGGCAATGACGGCTCCGGCAATGACGGATCCGGCAATGATGGCTCCGGCAACGACGGATCGGGCAACGACGGATCGGGCAACGACGGCTCCGGCAATGACGGTTCCGGCAATGACGGATCGGGCAACGACGGATCGGGCAACGACGGATCGGGCAGCCGAAACGTGGGTCATAATTTCGTGCTGAAAAGTGTTGATGATTTGAAGAACAAGCGGGATCAGTGGGGAGACCTGCTCGCACAGCGCGTCAACAACATCTTCTTTGATTTCAACAAGTGGGATCTGAAGCCGGCGTCCTTCTTCGAACTCGATCGCCTCGTGCGCTTCCTCGAATCCAATCCGGATATCCGCATCGTCATCGCGGCGCATACCGACGACATCGGTGGAGATGCCTACAACATCGATCTTTCGAACCGGCGCGCACAATCTGTGGTCACGTACCTGATCGAGCACAATATCACCGCACAGCGGCTGGAATCGATCGGCTACGGGGAATCCCGGCCGGTGGCTCCGAACGACAGTGAGGAGAATCGTGCGCTCAACAGGCGTGTGGAATTCCGTATCGCGGAATAATCCGGCACATGGTACGCATACGAAGAGCGCCGTCCCGAGGGACGGCGCTTTTTATTTCGATGCAATGGTTGATTGAGCGGACGCATCCAGGTCAGCCACGTGATCGGTCTCGCGCGTCGGCGAGAACGGCGTCTGCTGCCAGGCGACCGCTGAGCATGACAAGCGGGACACCGCCGCCGGGATGTGCCGCTCCCCCGCAGAGATAGAGGCCCGGGAGAGAGCGGATGCGATTGCGCGGACGAAGGAAGGCGGCATTACGCGCATTCGAGGAAATCCCGTATATGCTGCCGCGGTTCGCATTGTAGCGCTTTTCGAGATCCTCGGGCGTGACAACACTTTCATGCACGATATCCTCCTCAATGTCTACCCCGGCACGCCGGAGTCGCTCGAGTATGCGGTCACGCATGCCCCGAATGCTGTCCTCGCGGTTCGACTCCGTGAGATACGGCATGTTCACCAGGACAAACCAGTTCTCATGTCCCGCCGGTGCATGGTCGGAATCCGCCCGGGAGGTGATGGAGACATACACGGTCGGATCCTCGGGCGCGCGCAGACGGGTGAAAATATCTTCGAACTCTTCGCGATAATTCTCGGAGAAGAAAATGTTGTGATGCGCGAGTGTGTCGCGCACTCCCCGCACACCCCAGAGGAAAACAAGTCCGCTGCACGAAGGTTCGAGCTTCTCGTATTTCTGCTTCGCCCGATCGGATATGGGCGCGAGCTGCGTCATTGTATACACCGCGTCCGCATTGCTGATCACGGCGTCCGCCGGGTGGAAAACACCTGCCGCCCGAAGCCCTCTCACGCGGCCGTCCCCGGTTTCGAGTCCCTCGACATCACTGTCAAAATGAAAGCGCACACCCAATCGCCCGGCGATCGCATGCAGGCTGCGCACGAGCGCGTACATTCCGCCTCGCACATAGAATCCGCCGAGTCGGTATTCGACATAGGGGATGATGTTCAGTGTCGCGGGCGCACGATAGGGATTCGAACCATTGTAGGTGGCGTAGCGGTCGAACAGCTGACGCAGTCGTGTGTCGTGAAAGAACGAGGCGACGCCTTCATGCACCGTGCGAAATGCATCGATCTGCGGCAGACGCAGCAGGGTCGGGACGTTGCGCAGTCGCAGCAGTTTTTTCAGGTCGCTGAGACTGTTGAAAAGGAAAATATCGCTGGTGAGCTCATAGATGCGCTGACTGTAGTCGAGGAAGCGGCGCAGCGCTTCATCCTCTCCCGGCGCAAACGCGCGCACCTGCGCAAGCAGCGCCTCTTCATCCGCGGCTGCATCGAGCACGCTCCCGTCCGCGAAGTGATATCTGCAGATGGGATCGACGGGAAGAAGTTCGACACGTTCCGCCTGCGTTGCGTCCGCGACCTCGTACAGCTGCTCGAGCACAAAGGGCATGGTCAGAAGCGATGGTCCGGTGTCGAAGCGAAAACCGCTTTCCTGCACCTCGGAGGCCTTGCCTCCCGGACCGGGGCCGCGCTCATGCACCACGACCTCATGCCCTGCCGCCGCGCAGTGAATGGCCGCGGAAAGTCCGCCGAGTCCGGCACCGATGATTCGTACTGTCATGATCCTGCCTGCAGTCGCGCCCGCTCAGAGCACAATCAAACCGCTTTTCATTCCAATGAAGGTGATGCAGAAGTAAAGTACCTGTGCGATGTACATGTGCGCGGGAATGCGGAGATCTTCCCGCCTGACCACGGTATCGCGCAGCAGAAGCGCTGCCGCGAAGCTGATGACAAACCACGAGGCGTAATTGCTCGCGGGCGGAAAACGCGTCGACCAGTGCCAGTAGTCGAGCACATCCGCGGCAAACTCAAGGAAGAAATCAAAAAACGTCGCCATCACGGCGACGAGCACCGTGCTGATGCGCCCCATGAAATGACCGACAAACGCGTCACTTGCCGCGATGACCAGCAGCCAGGCGAAAGGGATGATCAGTGAAACACCCAGCACCTGCAAACCGAGCGTATCCGTGTATTCGTAGGTTCCGAATGGAAATCCTGTCGCCACGCCCAGGGCCTCGATCGCCCATGTTGCGATGAAAATCCCTGCGAAAACAAAGACGGCGCGCTGTGTCATCCTGTATGTAAGCAGCACCATGACAACGGCGGATGCGGCGAGCACCAGGGGCGTCGTCAGACGCATGACATCCTGCAGCACGCCGAGGGAATTCCACAGGCCACCGGCGAGGAAGAAAAAGTATATCAGTATTATCGTCTGTTTTTCGGAGATCGGATTCTTCATGAGCCGTCGAGTATTCGTTGAGAGACGGACCGTGCGCCCAGCGTCACACCGGGAATGCCCTGGCCCGGGAAAAACGTGTCACCTATAGAGTACAATCCGTCGAACGGTGTTGCAGACCGTGGGTACAGAAAAGGAAACACGCTTTGCTGCAGAGGAATTCCGCCCACCGTGCCTTCCGCGCGGCCGGTGTATCGATGAAAGGTGGCAGGAGTGCCCCCTTGCGCACGGACGACTCGCACCGAGGCGAAATCCGCAACCTCCCGCCGAAGTGCGTCCCAGATTTCCGTGATGGCGTCCTCTTTCCATCTACGGTATTCTTCGCGGTGCTCCCTCTGCGGGGCGCGTGCCAGCGGCAGATGTGTGCTGATCGTCAGCGTACGCATCCCGGCAGGAGCGCGGGTGGAATCCGCAGGGTGGGAGAAGGAGCAGAACAGCGTGCGACTGCCCGTGTGTGCGAGCGTGTCTCGCAGCAGCACCTGGAGATTGAGCGGAAGCGCGTGGGAAAGGTTGTCCTCAATCATTGCGTACACCGTCAGCGCCCCCCAGGGCCGCTCGTTACGCCGCTGCAGACGGCGCAGGATGCCGGCGAAATGCTCACGCACTGCGCCCTCGGTGACAGCGGGCAGATTGTAGACCGGGATGCCGGTGATCACGCGGCGGGTGCGGAGGGAAGCACCGCCGCGTGTTTCCACTTCCCATTCTTCGCCACGCTGCCGCAGGCGGGATACCGGCTGCAGGTAGCTCACGCGGCCTCCGAACGTACGGATACGCTCTTCAAGAAAGCGCGCATAGGTGATCATTCCTCCCTTCACCGAGTACACGGGGTAATCCGGGTAGCTCAGTCCGAGGGCTCCCGCGAGAAACGGAATCTCATGTGCATGGCCCTGACTGGTTATCAGCAGCTGCGCGTCTATGAACTGCCTGAAACGCGCATCCGCAAGTTTGTGTGCGCGCAGGTGCGCATCGACGCTGCGCAGGAGGCCTGGCAGCGCCCGCATCACCCCGCGATTCAGTGCCGGGAAGCTTCGTATCAATTCGCCGGCAGTTTGCGGGGGAAGATACGGCAGCTTCTGCAGCATGCGATAGGCCGCATCGCTGAACTGCGATACGCGCTCCCAGAAGGACCGCTGCGGAATCGCGAAGAAGCGCTCCGCTTCTTCGATCCAGCGCTCCCTGTCCCTGTGCCGGATCAGCAGCGCACCGTCCATCGCGATACCCATCGGAGGATCGGCTGGCAGCAGATCAACAAACTCTCCGATACGGTCGAAGAGCTGCGCCAGCGGCTGTGCGCCGTCGACACCGCTGAACGTCGTGGCACCCACGTCGAAGGATGCACCGTGCTTGGAAAAAGACGATGCGCAGCCTCCCGGGTAGTGAATCGCTTCAAGCACGGAAACACGCAGTCCCTCCCGCGCCAGGAGCGCGGCAGCGGTCAGTCCGCCGATGCCTGCGCCCACGATGATGACGTCCTGCCGTTCATCAGGAAGAGCATCTCCGAAGCGTGTCTCTGCCGCGGTCACTTTTCCGACCTCACCGCGATGTCCCGCCCTTTCCACTGCACGGCTCCGTGACGGGACCTGCGGATGGCATCGAGACCGATCCCGACCGCAGCGACGATGCCCACGGGATGCAGAAGGGCGGAAAGCCAGCGATGTCCGGCACGAAGCGAAAGCAGGACGCGGAATCCCGTGTTCAGCAGGACGGCCGGAAGGGCGGCCTGCCAGTACGGTGTGACAAGCAGGACATAGGGGAACACGAAGACGAGAAGCAGAAACAGCAGCACCGCCGCGAACACGGGCATTCTGAAAGCGAAGGCGGCAAAGAAATTCTTCGAAAAGCCCTCGAGGATCTCTTTCCCGCCGGTGTACATGCGGCAGGCGACGCTCCCCGCACCGACGGTCAGCAGCATGCGCCGGCCGGACTCCTTGACACGGCGCGCGAGCGCGATGTCCTCGACGATTTCGCCACGGACCGCTTC
>CAJXSA010000043.1 GCA_913060595.1 uncultured Ignavibacteria bacterium | reverse complement strand
GAGGTTGGTCGAGGATTCGATATCCTCGTCGCTCCACTCACTTTCCACCGTGCTCTCCGTCCAGAAATAGCTGAAGCCGGCAAGTCCCTCGGCATACGGACGGAACACGCCGTCCTGCGGCTGCAGGCGAAGGAAGAGATGACCGAGAGCGAGGTTGTTGGACGTGGTCACGTCCACGTTCACCAGGTTGCCTACGGTCAGACTGAAGGGCACGTTCGCCGTTTCGCTGCTGTACATGGCATATGCGAAGGTTCCGCCGATCACCACCGGAATGCGGGGAAAGACATACCCGAGATCCATATTGAGTCCCACCCCGATCTGATCAGTATTTTCCTTGAAATCACCCTGCGGTGCTGCGACGAGCAGATCGAGGGCGCCCTGGAAATTGCCGATGCGCAGCTCATCCGCATCCTGGGCATGCGCGGACGAAGTGAACGCGGCGGTTATGAAAAAGAGGAACAGGCCAGTACTGAGCATCTTCAGCATCGTTGTACTCCAGGAAATAGGTAAAACGGTTTAAATCGACACCTCAAAAAAACCCTGCCGGGTGCGATATCGTTCCCGGCATATGACTGGTATACGCCTCAAATGCATAAAAGTTGTGCCGTACGGGAGTCAGGCGGCACCGAAAAGAATGCGGTAAGGAACGCGAAGACTGCGCACGCATCATCGTTCGGACGCCTCAGGGAGCAGTGCATGCGTGCGGAGCTGCGCCGCCGTACCGGTGGACGGATACCACTCCCATGAATCATCCCCGTCGAGAAAGAAGAGCAGCTTTTCCAGGACCAGGGCCACCGGCAGCCCCAGCAGCGCTCCTCCCAATAATCCACGACCGAAATTGAGGTTGTTCCCGGCGGCGATCCCTCCACCAACCATCCCTGCCGCCGTTGTCAGAACAATGGTGCCATACGGGGAAATGCTGCGCTCTTCATCGAAGCGCACGCTGACGACCTCGTTCATCGGCATGTTGTAGATCGGAACGACGGTTTCAAACTCGGAGCTGCGCGTATTCGGGAGCATGTACTGCAGCCAGTCCTCGTTTACTGCATAGATATACGCGTGGCGGCATGCGCCGTCGCGTGACAGGATCTCGACCAGCGGAGTGTCTTGATCAGATGCGAGGTCCTCCATGTCGGCTCGACGAATAACGCTGTCACCGCTCGCCGGAGGGATACCCGGAGGTACGGGATGGCGTGGCGCGTCACGCGCAATCGGAGCTGCGGCAAGCTGCGCCGGAAAGCCTGCGGAAAAGACCGCATGCTCCCGCAGCAGGCGCACATCCTTCTGTCCGCCGTTCCAGGACCAGGAATCGTCGTTCTCAAGCGCGGCGACGATCGCATCGATACCAAGTCCGATGGGCAGCAGCGGAATGACCAGCAGAACATTGAATGCGTCTTGTTTTATCTCCTCCGCAATACCGATGCTCAGCGCGGGGATCATAATCGTGAAGAAGGGGAACATGCCCTGTTTGTCGTCAAAATGCACACGCAGCACTTCGGTCAGGGGCAGGACGAGCAGCGTATCTTCATCGATATCGTTGTCGTACTCCTCGGCTGCCAGCAACACCGCCGTCGAATCCACTGCCAGAACGTATCCTACGAGTTCCTCGCCTGATGCGAGGAGAATCTCCACTTTCTCAACATCCGCATCATCTGCCCGATCAAGCATCGCTTCCGCCGTCAAGGGAATGGAGTCCACCGGAAATCCCTGTTCCTGCGCAGACGCGCAGTCCCCGGCAACAACGAGGTGACCGCAAATCCCCGCCAGGATAAACCAGACAACTGGCCGCTTCATTTTCCGTACCTCCTGCGCTGTGTGCTTACACTTGAAAAAAGCGCATTCCGGGGCGACGATTGTCACTGCCATGTAAAAAAACCATCCGAAAGCATCTCGTCCCCTGCTTCCGCACCCCGTCATCATGCAAAACGCCCGCACCGTGCGTGGTCTGCACGATGCGGGCGCTTTGCGAATGATTTTTCGAATCAGTTGTCGATAATGGTGCGCACGGCGAAGCCGTAGCCCGGAGCGATATTCCCGCGCGCCATGTCGGCCCTGTTCTTGTCGAAGAAACGGTACCACCCGTTCCCCTGAATGCCATCCTTGCACCAGTATGCCCCGTTCAGTCCGTACATCCAGTACCCGTAGTACATCATGCCGAAGAAATGTCCGTCCGGCAGGCGGTACCCCGTGGGCAGCAGGGTGAAGCCGTACTGGTTGGTCGCGCCTTCATTGGGAATGGACCAGGAGGTTTCCCCTACTTCGCGCAGCTTGCCTCCTTCGTCCGTACCGAACCAGCCCATGGCCGTCGGAGCCACCGTGGGGTCGGCGCCGATTGCGATGGCGAGCTGGGTCCACTCCGCATCCGTCGGAATACGCTCGCCCTGCGGAGCCAGTCCGCCACCCAGCGTACTGCTGACGGCATGCCAGTTGTAGAGCTTCCCGTAACGCTGTCCCATCAGCGGGTCGTTGTCATACCAGCACCAGGCGGGGCCCGTCGCATTCGCCCAGGCTGTCGAGTCATCCACGTACGGGATCGGGGTGACCCCGTCCCGGAACGTCGAGACGTTGAGATTGGCGCCGGACCATGTCAGTGATCCGATCGTGACAGGCGACGAAGGATCGAACGTGAAATCCACCGCATTGCTTTCGACGCTGCTGGCGACGACGATCACCGGTCCCGGATCACCGTCATCGATGATCGATGCCGACGGAGCGGGGAAGCGAATTTCCGTTTTGGTCCACAGCGTGTACACTCTCACCTTGTTCCCGTGCACCAGCACGTAATTCGTGGCGTACTTGTATTTCGGTCCGAAGTTTGATCCGGTGATGACGATTTCATCAGCGATTTCAGCGTGCGTGGGTGAAATGGATGTAATGACCGGACCCGTCGGCGCGGTCGAGGGTTTTTTCGTCAGTGCGGAAACGTCTTCCGCGGTCGGATTCGACAGGTCGCTTTCATCGCTGCAGGAAACGCACAGCGCGGCGACGAGCAGCATGGCGGTCATGATTGTGAACAGTTTCATTGCGGCCTCCTCCTTGGGATGGTGTGATTGTGATCCAGGTGCGTGATATTCGCGTAACACTGGAGACAAGGTCCGCAATCTCAACCACCCGCGCATCAGTAGGACTACTGATTTTTTGCTCTCATGAGTTTTTTCCCGAAATCCGGAAATATCTCCCCTGACGCCCTTCTCCCGTCCCTGGCTGTGGGTCGCGACGGCCGCGGAGATCCGGGATGCCCGGTCCCGCGCGAGCGCAGCTTACCGCAGTACCACCATTCTGCGTGAAAGCACCTGTCCCTGCGTTTCGAGGGTATAGCGATAGGTCCCGCCCGGAAGGTCCCCTGCCTGCACGCGCACGCTGTACATGCCGGGGGTCCCCGCCGTGACATCTTTTCTCCACACCTCTCTTCCGTACATGTCGACGATGCGAATCGTTGCGCTCACTCCTGCAGGCAGGCCATACCGAATCGTGGTGGTCTGTGAGAAGGGATTCGGATAATTCGCCGTGAGCACGGGTGCGGACGGGAGGATGGCATTGCCGCGCTCCCCGTCTTCGACGGCGGTGGAATAGCGCTCGATGGGATCTCCCGGTGTGATATCCCGTCCCGCCAGCCGCGGATCGTCGGGCGCGATGCGCGTGCAGCGGAATACCGCGTTGTCCTTGCTCATCGCGGATCCGGGGACGGGCTCGCCCTGCGTGAGCGGACCGTCCTGCGTCACGGGATTGACGTAGCGCCAGACGATTTCTCCCCCGGGGCTGACCTCGAAGAAATCCCCGAACGGACCGCTGCATATCAGCGTGTTGCCGTTGGGCAGACGCGAGGCGCCGGAGATGTTGTGCGCGAAGAAGTCCTGCGGATGCGGCGCGGTGTAGCTCCACACGGGTGACGCAGGACCGTAGATGCCGTTGGTCCCGATGCGATAATGCCCGCTGCTGTCCACGGGCGGCGCGATCTCGACGACGGCGGAATACCCACCCAGGTTGCGGTCACCGTTGCTGAACACCGTGATATTTCCTTCCCCGGGATAGCCGTCCGGCACCCAGCGCGCGTCGTGCTGCACGACGAGCTGCCGCAGCACGGGAGCGTCCGGCTGATAGATGCGTGGGTTTCCGTAGCGGTACAGCAGGTCGCCCCCGCGCCCGTAGCGTCCGCCGCTGTGTCCGGCGGCTTCTTCCGTCGTGGTACTGTGATCGATCACCCAGATTTCACTGTAATTGCGCACGCTGAGAAGGATCTGGTCCAGCGCCGCGTTGTAATCCACCGCGTTGGTATGCCACCAGTCCGGCTGTCGGACATCGGTTCCCGTGATCGCCGCGTTGAGATCGATCCGCTCCGGGTGCTCTTCGACCGCCCCGAAATTGGGTTTCGTGGAATCGACATCCTGTATGAGATGGTCCCAGAGATGCCATTCCCATACGATGCTGCCCCCGCTGCTGCCCTCGGGACGCACCTCGATGATGTGATCGGGGTAGAGGCCGTCCGCCGGTGCCCGCGCGGGATCCACGCCCGCCGCGATGGCCTCGGCGCGGGACTTTCTTTCCCACGCGATCATGAGAATGTTGCCGTTCGGCAGCACTTCCACGTCGTGATGCAGATGCACGCGGCTGTCGGAATAGCGGAATTCCCAGAGCAGCGCTCCCTCCCAGCTGCGTATGACCACGCGTCCCCCGCCGCCCCCGATTGAAAAGTCCGGATTGCGCCGCAGCTCCGTGCGAAGCAGGCGTCCGTCGGAGAGCATGTACACGTTCAGTCCGGGCGTCGCCTCCCCCGGCCAGGAGTGCACGAGCCGTCCCTCCATATCGACCAGGTAGGTCGTTGTGCTGCGAATGGGCGCGAACAGCGTGTAGCCCTCCCAGGCGCCGTCTTTCTTCTCCAGCAGTCCGACCGTCTTCTCCTGCGCCGCGATTGTGCGTGGCAGGGTGAACAGGCAGAGGAGGAGGAAGGTGCAGCGGAGGAGCAAAGACGGGGACATGGATTCGGCGCGCATGGCTGGCTCTGAATATGGAACGACAGAAGGAAGGCGTTCGTCACGAGGCCGGGAGCCCCGGCAGAGTATCTGCATCAATATTACCCGAATATCCTCCGTGATCAAAACACGGGGCAGGGCCGATCCGTTGCTTGAGCCGATCAAGTGCAATCAGGAAAAATTCCGCATATTCCGGGAGGATACATACACAGATGAGGGCAAGCGCAATGCAGCAGAATTTCAGCGACATGCAGCTCCGCGAGGTGCTCTACTGGCTCCTCTCGAACCTGACCGCGGGACGACAGGATGTTTTTCTTGCGGACCTTCGGCGGCTGGCGGAGGAGAACGAGCAGGTCCGGGCGGCCGTGCAGAAGATCGTCGCCGATCCGCCCGAAATGTCGGAGGGCACCTGCCTTGCGGAATATTCCGATTCGGACCCGTCCTGGACGACCGTCGATGCGCTGCAGAAACTTCTCGACAGCCTGAGCCCGCACGACTGGATCAAGGGCATACCGGCGGGGTGATGCATCGTGATGCCAGGATGGTATCAGCAGCAACGCAAAACGCCCCGAATGTGACGGGGCGTTTGCTTTGCGGAGAGGGAGGGATTCGAACCCTCGATACCAGTTATCCCAGTATGACGGTTTAGCAAACCGTTGGTTTCAGCCACTCACCCACCTCTCCGGGGTTAGCCATTTGGCTGATTTCAAAGATAGTAAAAGGACGTGCCCGATGCAATAGATTCCGGCTGGAATCGGGATTTCCGGGCCGTCGTTGTGTCCGGTGAGGAACGACCCGGCCGGGATCTGACATCGCGCTTGCAAGAGGCGCGACAAAAGGCTATTATGTCCGCAAACGTCCATCAACATGCGGAGTGGGGTATGGAATACACATGCAATGCCGGCTATGAAAAACGGGTTCGGCGCGCCGCCATCTTGTCTTTGCTGGGTCTCATGCTGATCGCGCTCGGTGCACCTGCGCTGCAGGCGCAGCCGGACGACGCAGTTGTCGTTCCTGCTCTTCAGGGTACCTGGTATCTCGTCGAGCGGGGGAATGTGATCGGCAGCACTTCGGGACCGGAACCGGTGTTCGCCTTCGTCATCCAGGAGGACGGCACGCTCGCCTGGGCAAGCATCGATTTTCGGACCGGGGATCTTCGTCCCGGCGGCGTCACGCCGCAGTGGTACAGGAGAAAAATCGTTTACACCGATGCGGATTCCATCGCATTCATGGAACAGAGTCCGGACCGCGGAATGAAGGATCGGCTCGTTGCGGGAATCTGGAAAATGGACGGCGACGTCGTCTCACTTCACCTCAACCGGGGCGGCATCGGCTTCACCGACGTCCTGCGCCGCGGAAAGCTGGGAGACCATGTCTGCGATCCGGTGAAGATTGAGGCGACCCTGGATATCAACGGGAACACCGTCAGCCCGTTTCAGACCGGCTGCGTGCCCCCCGGCATCGTCTATTACATGAAGGTCGAGGAAGAAAAGGTGAGTCTGCACATCTCGTGTCCCTTCGACGAAAGCAGCGTCTGCACCGTCCGACCCCGCATTCCCTCCTATCAAGGACCCGGCCGCTACGAGGTGGATACCGAGGCGGAACATCTCTCGAGCATCAGTGTCTCTGACGGGGAATCCCTCGCAGGGAAATATGTCAACGCCGCGACATCCGGCTGGATCGAGATCACCGCGCTCGACCCCGATGCGCGCCGCTGCAGGGGCTCGATGGATATTGTCTTCGACAATACGTTCCACAAGTGGAGGAAAGGCCCCTCCCTGCGCGTCAAAGGCGATTTCGATCTCCCCGTCGTCGTGCAGAACGAACTCGACATCTCCACCCACGTGATCTCAACGGTGAAGAAGTAAAAACAAAGCCCCTCTGCGCATAAACACAGAGGGGCTTGTTCACTCATACAGTCTCATTCACATTCCACGTGTCAGCGGAATGCAGGGGGAAATTACAGCAGGCCGGCCTTCTGAAGGGTGACGAAGGCGCCGTTCTTGTTAATGGTCTTGAGGGCGCGGGCGCTGATGCGCACGGTCACGAAGCGCTTCTGCTCCGGGATGTAAATCTTCTTTTTCTGAAGATTCGGGAGCTGACGACGCTTGACGCGGTTGTGCGAGTGGGAAACGTGATTCCCGACCAGCGGACCTTTACCCGTCACCTGACATTTGCGAGCCATGGATCTATCCTCTTCGTTTATCGTTTGCTTATTACTTGAGTCCTTCGCCCACGAACGGCATGAAGGCCATGTAACGCGCGCGCTTGATGGCTTCGACCACGCGGCGCTGATTCTTTGCAGACAGGCCGGTCAGACGACGCGGGAGAATCTTTCCCTGGTCGTTGGTGAAGCGCTCAAGGAACTTGCTTTCCTTGTAGTCGATGTAGATGACGTCCTGTCCGCGGAACGGATCGGGACGGCGCTTGGCAACATTCGAACGGCGGCGACCGCCACCACGTCTCTGAGGTCTCATGCGCTCTGAGTCTCCTTCTGCTTGGCTTCGTTGTACTTGGCGTAGCGGCGATTGAATTTCTCAACACGGCCGGCCGAGTCGATGATCTTCTGCTTGCCCGTGTAGAACGGGTGGCACTGCGAACAGATTTCGATCTTCAGCGTCTCGCGCGTCGAACGCGTCACAAACGTCGCGCCGCAGCTGCAGGTCACTTCGCATTTGTGATAGCGCGGATGCAAATTCTCTTTCATTGTATCACCAATTAAAATTTCATGTTCTGCAGGTCATTGAGGCTGGCGACGCGCAGCATGCGCTCGCGGAATTTCCACGACTTGGTCTCCTCGTCGTAGACGGACACAATGGTCTTCACGGACATGCCCGCTTCTTTTTCCTTCGCCTTCGACTTGTCGGCAAATGTCTGTTTCTTCGCCACGATCGTTCTCCTGATGATATCTCATCGAAAATTCCGCTTCATCCGAAGCGAAATTAAATGTAACAAACAATCAGCCCAGAGTCAATAGTTTTCTCCGCGGGCTGTCTGCGACTCCCCGCACCCGATGCCGGTCGGCATCTGCGCGGGACAGGACAACAAATCTACGCAGCCGGCGCGACCTGTGCAAGTGCCCCGCCGGTGACCTTGAGGAAAGCCCGGCGGATGCGTATGTTAGGGAATTGACCCTGTTTTTGCATCAGACGGGAGCCCACGTGAAATATCGCCTGCTCGCCGGCGCCTCCGCCGGGGCCACGATCGCGTTCTGGACCGCCGCACACGCGCATGTTTTTCCCTCACTCTACTGGGGCGTCTTTCCCCTGCTGCTCGGAATTATCCCCTTCGTCGCCTCCCTGTTCGCGGGTCGCCCGCTGCTGCTGGGCCTGCTGCCGGACGACCTGCGCCGCTTCGCACCCGCCGCGCTGGCGCTCGCGCTCCCCGCGGCGATGTGGGCGCTGTATGCGGCGACGGACGCGCTGGCCTTCGTCGACGGACAGTCCTCGATGCTCCCCCTTCTCGTCATGATCCTTGTCTACTACATCGGAGCGGGACTGCCGCTCGACGCCCTCGCCGCGGCGGACGCGGCGCGCGAGGACGCGGGCGACCGCCTTCCCTGGCTGCTGCTCGGCGCGGGCTTCGGCGCCCTGGGCATGACCGTGCTCACGACGAACCTGGATCTGCGCGTTCTCTGGATTCTCCAGGCGGCAGTGTATGTCCCGCTCATGCTCCGTTTTCCGGCCGAGAAGGCGCCGGACGAGTCCGCGGTCGCGAAACAGGAAAAACAGCTGCGCCTGCCCTCCCCCTGGCCCGTCGCACAGTATGCCGCACCCCTTCTCGCGGCCTTCGTCCTTCCCTTTTACTTCTATGCCATGGCGCAGATGCCGCCGTTCTCCGACGGACTGCTGGCGCGCATGCCCGCGGCCCTGCTGATCGCCGCCGGACTCGGCTGGCAGGTGGGACTCATGACCGCGCGACGCGCACAGGGACTTGTGGTCGGCATCGTGGCGCTGATTTTCGCCTCAGGACTGCTCATCAACCTTTCCGCTTCGTACGTGGCGGACTGGTTCCCGGCCATGTACGACGCGTACTACCGCGGCGCGGTGGCAGACGGCGCCGCGCAGATGCTCGCGCTGCACATGCTGGGCGCGGTGTTTTTCATGGCGCTCGGACTGGCGAATACGCGCCGGCCGTCGGCGCCCTCCCTGCAGACAAAGGTGCTCAGCGCTCTGTTCATCGCCGGCCTCCTACCCTCCGTGCTGATCCTGCGCGATGTGGTGTTCTTCACGTGGATCGGCGTGGGCGCGGCGGGACTCACCGCCCTGCTCGCGCTGTACCTGCTGTTGCGGCGCTACCGCCGCGAAACGGGATGGATCATAGCCGCCTCGCTCTGGGCGGCGCATCTGCTGCTGCTCACCGGACTGCGCCCCGTCGGTTTTCACAATTTCTTCAATCCGCAGGCCTTCCGCATTATCGCAGAAGAGGCCACGCCCGCGGGACTGATGACGCTGCAGCAGTCGCGCGATTACGACGATCGCTTTCACGCGCTGTTCTGGAATCAGCAGGAAACGCTCACGCAGGCCTCCCGCGCCGTGCAGAGCGACCTCTACCGCATGGGACATATCCCGATGTTCATGGGACCGGAACGCGCCGACGTGCTCATGCTCGGACTCGGCAGCAGCATCCCGATCGAAGCCGTTCGCATGCACGACCCCGCCTCCCTTACCTGCGTCGAGCCTTCGGCCGCCGCGCTGCATCTCTCCGACGCCACGCGCAACACCGCGCGTCCGCGTCCCTGGCTCGACGGCGTGCGCCTGCACAACGAACGCATCGAGGCTTACCTCACGCGGGGCGGTGAAACCTTCGACGTCATCATTTCCGCCGAACCGCTGGCCGAACCCGCTCCGGCGCCGCAGCTCCTGACAGAGGAGTATTTCGCCGCCATCGCCGCCCGGCTTGCCGACGACGGCGTCTTCGCACAATGGATCTCGCTCTCCCGCATGTCCCTCGACGCCGTGCGTCCGGTGCTCACCGCGGCGGCCGCGGTGTTCCCCGCCGCCGAGCTATGGATCACCACACCGGACCCTGAGAACGCCATGGTGGGCATTATCGCATCGAAGCGCGCCTTCTCAGCTGATCAGCCATCACGTGCGCGGTTCGAGACGCTGGTCGGCGCATCGCAGGACAATCAGCTGCATTTCCGCCGGGCGGAACTCGGCAGCTTCGCCTCCCTGCTTTCCGCGTACGGGACGAACAGGGCGGGTATCGAGCGGCTGGGAGAGGGACTACCTCCCTACGGTTTTTTCGATGCCCTGCCCCTGCGCACGGGCTATGACGCGCAGGGCGTGTTCATGGATATCACGCGCGTGTTCGATGCGCGCACCCCGCCCGACAGGCTGCTGGCAACGGTGGACGACAGCACACGCAGCCTGGCCGGCGTACTGTTCACGCAGCGTCCGGCCGTGCTCCGCGCGAAAGCGTCCGTTCTCGCCGGGGACGACAGCAGCGCCGTGCGTCTGCTCGACGAACTTCTCACCGCCGCGCCCGCCAACGAGGAAGCAGCGCGCGCACTGGGGGACATCTTCCTCCGCCAGGCCGCGGGCTACGTGGGCGGCGAACAGTGGGGTCCCGCGCTCACGCTGATCACACGTTCGCTGCAGCTGATGCCGGTCAACACCTACCTGCTGCGCCTGCTGATGATCGCGTCCTTCAACGTGGGAGACCGTGAGGCGTCCGGGCTTTCCATCGATGGCCTGAAGAAGCTCGATCCGTCCCACGCGGGCTTCCGTGACAACCAGGCCACCATACGCGCGCGCGAAGGCGCCACCGACGACGCGCTGCTGCTGTACGAAAACGCCATCACGCTCGACCAGAGCAACGAGGAATTCTACTGCAACATGGCGTCGTTCCACTACAGCCAGAACCGCATCTGGGAAGCCATACGCGTCCTGGATCAGGCCACTGCGCGCGCCTATTATCCCGCCAAGGCCTGGTACCTGAAAGGAAAATTCTACGCGGAACAGGGACAGCTGAAATTCGCCCGCGAGGCCTACGAGTCCTACCTCGAGACCGCTTCCCCGCTGGATCCCGTTCGGGCGGAGGTGGAACAACGCCTGATCGAACTGCAGAAATTCGAAGCGAGGTAAACATGGAGTACGCACATTCCCTCGACGTCCTGGCCTTCTCCCCGCATCCCGACGACGCGGAACTGTACTGCGCCGGCACCCTGCTGCTGCTCGCCCGTGAGGGAAAACGCGTCGGCATCGTCGACCTTACACGCGGCGAACTCAGCACGCGCGGCACGCTCGAAAGCCGCGCGGCGGAGACCGCTGAAGCCACGCGCATTCTCGGACTGGACCTGCGGGAGAACCTCGAACTGCCCGACGGCGGTATCGCCAGCACGCCGGAGCAGCGGGAGCGCGTGATCACCGCGCTGCGCCAGTGGCGTCCCCGCACCGTCCTGCTTCCCTATTTCAAGGACCGCCATCCCGACCACGAACGCGCCTCGGCGCTCGTGCGCGACGCCCTCTTCGCCTCCGGTCTCACGAAGGTGAAAAGCACCGACGCCGGCGGACGTCCCCAGCTCCCGTGGCGTCCCGCGCGCGCATTCTATTACATGCTGTCGGAAGATTTCTCCCCGGCATTCATCGTCGACGTCAGCGCAGTGCAGGAAATCAAAATGCAGGCCATCCGCGCCTACGCCACGCAGTTTCACAGCGAAACGGAAAGCGGCGAGCCGCAGACATACATCAGTACACCGGAGTTCCTGCAGTCGCTCATCGGACGCGCACAGCGTCTCGGATTTCATGTGGGGGGTCAGTACGGTGAGGGTTTCCTGCCGCTGCAGCCGCAGCGTTTCGAGGCGGCGTGGCTGCTCAGCTAAGGTCGCCGCTGTACCAGCGGTTCTCGAGATCGTCGGCCACCGCGGCCAGTTCCTGTATCATGCGCGCACATTCCTTGATGGATGTGCCGAGCAGATCGAACATGGCCACGAGCACCACTTCATTGCCGTGCAACAGCGCGGTACGGGTGTGCCGCAGCGACGTGTTGAGCTGCAGCAGATAGCGCAGGTCGACGCACTCATTGATTTTTCCGACGGTGGAATACATCACCGCCACTTCCTCCTCCCCCATCACGTCGACTTTTCCATATATCACCTGTCGCCGCTTGCCCGGCGTGGGGATTTCTATGCTGCTGATATCCCCGCGGCGCGTGTATTCCCCGGTGGAGAGCAGCGCGACCTGCTGCATCATTTCATGGACGGTCATGTCAGCGTGCCACAGTGAGGTTGACCGCGCCGTTGGGCGCGATGGGATCGCCGGCGATGGGATCCTGCGCCAGCACGGTGTTGGGCAGGAAACTGTCGTTCTGGTTGTAGGACACCGTCCCGAGGCGCAGGCCGTTTTCGAGCAGCTTCTGCTGCGCTTCGTCGAGATTGAGTCCGATGACATAGGGGATCTCCACCTCGATGTCCGCGCCGCCGCTGACCGTGATTTCCACCACGCTGTACTTCGCGACGCGCTTGCCCGGCGCGACATTCTGCGAGACGACGGATTCCGCCGGGAGATCGGATGCTTCATACGCCACCTTCCCGATGCGGAATTCCATCTGTTCGAGTGTGATGCGCGCGTCGCGCAGCGAGCGTCCCCGCAGATTGGGCATGGCGATGCGTTCCTCCCCGCCGCTGACGGTCAGGTAAACGTTGCGTCCTTCACGCACCACGCTCTGCGCCACCGGGTTCTGGTAGACCACGTGTCCGGGCGGAATGTCCGGGTGCGGCGCGGTGTCGTACACCTGCGGTTCGAGATCCTTGCCGGCGAGCAGGGCCATGGCCTCCTCGGCGGTTTTCCCGGTGACGTCGGGGATGGTGATTTCAGCGCGTGAGTGCACGATGGCCGGCATGATCCATGCATCGGTGATGAAGATCAGGATGAAAATGCTGGACAGCACGATATAGATCTTTATCGCGAGCCGGGATGTCAGTTTTTCCTTGAGCGCCATGATTCGCCGGGTGATTGATGTTCTGCAGAAAAGGTAGCGCGCGCGGCGGTATTATTCCACCGTGCCGTTGAATTCCACCTGCCGCGCCTCCGGTCCGCTGTAGACGACCACGCTGCCGAGCAGCCGTCCGGGCGCGTGCGGCGTGAAGCGCACAGTGATCTCCTGTGTCGCGCCCGGTGCGAGCGTGAAGGAAGCCGGATCGAAGGCTGACTGTGTCACCGGCTCCACCATCGGGGGATCGTTGCCGTCGGGGCCGCGGTTTTCTATGCTCAGCACCGCCTGCACGGCGACGATTTCCTGCGTTTCCTCCGAAACGTTGGTGAAGCGCACGGTACGCGTAATCTCCTTTCCTGCGGATATCGTCCCCAGCTCCACTTTCTCCGGATCGGTGGTGAAGAAGGATTGTATGTCCGCCGCAACACGCAGAAGGAAACGCGGACGCGCTTCGTCGTTGACGTACACCGAGACGGATTTCTCGATGTGCCCGTTCATCGAGCGGCCGGGATAGAAGGTGACCTTGATCTCCGTGCTTTCGCCGGGCGCCAGCACCTCGTCTTCCGGCATCGCCGCCGTGCAGCTGCAGCTGGCCTTCACCGCCGTGAAGCGCATGGTGTCTTCGCACGCGTTGCGGAACACGAAGGCGTGCGACGGCTTGTCGTCATGCGTGATGCTGCCGAAGTCATGCTTCATGCTGCCTTCCACCGCGAAGCACTCGCCCGCGGCTTTTTCCTGTGCTTCGCAGGAGGACAGCAGGGCGGCAGTGAGAAAAACAAGAAAAATTGGAAATATCTTTTTCATGGGATGCGCTTTCTGTCCAGGAGTTTACAGGTAGAGCATGAAACCGGCATTGAACATGATGCCGTCGCTGTTGTCGGTATCGGTGTCGAGCGTCGTGATGTCGCGCACCGTGCGGATGTCCGTTCCGAGAAAAACGTAACGGGCGTCGCCGTGCAGCGTGAAATGGGGCGAGATGGGGATTTCGAGTCCGAGACCGAAATGATAGCCCAGCTCGAAATTGTCCTCATCCGCGAGCAGCTGCCGCAGCTCCAGGGAACTGTTGATCAGCTCGTAGTCGGTGATGGTATAGTACCAGCCGATGCCCGCCACGCCGTACGGGGTCATCAGCGAGCCCAGCGGCAAGAAAACCATGAATGACGTCGTGATGGGAATGTACATGACGTCCGCTTTCAATCGCGTGGCATCGAAGCGGCCGGCGTCGAAGGACTCATTGTCCCTGTAATCGAGGGCGAATTCAAAGCCGATGAACTTGCCGTAGCGAAGGCGCGCCTGGAAGCCGAAAGAGAGCGCGCCGTCCTCGGCGTCGTTGCTCCGATACCAGCCCACGTGCGGACCGACTCCGACGGTATTCTCGATGCGCAGCGCCTGGGCCTGCAGCGGTGAGGCCGGGAGAAACACGAGAAGGGAGGCCAAGAGAAGCGACACACGCAGCATGCGGCATCCTGGATGTGGAACAGGCGAATTGCTTGTACGCCGTCCCGCAGCCATGTGTTTCCCGACGCGGACACTCACAGCGGAATCTCGTTCGATACGACAGCGGGCACAGGGAAGCGTCCCTGCGCGATGCGGCGGAGATCGGTTCCGTCGCGGCGCACCACGAACAGGTGTTCGGTGGAATCGCCGATCCAGGCAAAGGACACCCATTCACCGTCCGCCGAGACCGAGGCCCAGTCCTGCAGCTCCCCGAATATTATTTCGGGATAATAGGCCGTCAGGTCCCGTATGCCGGCGATCACCGGGGTCTGGCCACCGCCGCCGAGGGCGATGAGGGAAAGCAGCACGCCGTCGGAGAAGGAGGCGAGATGCTCTTCCCTGGCCGCGGAAAAGGCACCCGGACGCAGCAGTTCGTGACGGTCCGTGGTGAAGGATTTCGTCACCACCGTCTTGCCGTCGCAGTCGTACTCATACCCGCGATATCCCACCATGTAGTACAGGCGCGAGCA
>CAJXSA010000042.1 GCA_913060595.1 uncultured Ignavibacteria bacterium | reverse complement strand
CATGGGTCATGCCGAGGCTCTGGGCCAGGTCCTGCAGCTCGCAGTGCCCGTTGGACACGCAAACCGAACAGACATGGTTGCGTTCGCTGAAAAGCAGCTCCAGAATCTTGCGCCGGTAATCCCGCAGCCGCTCGGAATCGGTGGTCACCTCCATATCCTGCCGGGCGGCGGTGACGCAGGACGGCAGCAGCTTGTCGGTGCCCTTGATTTCCACCAGGCACAGACGGCATGCGCCGAGGCTGGAAAGCCCCTCCAGATGACACAGGGTGGGGATGAGGATGCCGTTCTCGCGGGCCACCTGCAGGATGGTTTCCCCTCTCCGGGCACTGACATCGCGGCCATCGATTTTGAGGGTCAGGATGCCCGCCGGTTTGCCGAATTGGGTATGGCCACGTTTGGCGGCGGCATAGGCGGATGCTGTCATCACCCCTCCTTTCGATGACCCATCCGGCATGTCCCGGCGGGACAGCGGCCCTCTTCGATGTGCGCCAGGTATTCGTCGCGGAAATAGCGCAGCGTGCTCATCACCGGGTCCGGGGGCAAAGTCATCGCACCCACCATAGGCGCACGATTCGTGCAGGAAGTCAATGCCGTCGCGCTCGCCGTCGAGGAGCTTCATCCGGACGTGGGTTCGGCGGTGGAGCTGGGCGGACAGGACGCGAAGATCCTCATTTTCCAGCGTGATCCGCTCACGGGACGCAGCAAGAAGTTCACATCGATGAACGACAAGTGCGCCGGCGGCACGGGCGCCATCATCGACAAGATCAATGCCAAGCTCCGTGTCCCTGCAGACCGGCTTTCTCAGCTGGGCTACGACGGCATACGCCTGCACCAGGTGGCGGGCAAGTGCGGAGTGTTCGCGGAAACCGACATCAACAGCCTGCAGAAGCAGGGCGTACCGCCTGAGGAACTGATGGCATCGCTGTTCGAGTCCATCGTCCAGCAGAATCTCTCGGTTTTGACACGCGGGAACACCCTTCGTCCGGACGTCCTGCTCCTTGGAGGCCCGAATACGTATATCCGCGGGATGGTCGAGTGCTGGAGACACAACATTCTACGGATCTGGCAGGAGCGCGGTCTGCAGCTGCAGGACGGACGCGATGTGAGGGATATGATTTACGTCCCGGACAACGCAGAGTACTTCGCTGCCATCGGCACCGTGATATACGCTGAACGCAACGAGGTGCACGAGCGCTTCACGGGGCTTGACGGCCTGGTCGACTTCATCTCTCATGGGCGGAGCGCAATGCGCCGCAGCAAGGTCGGGAAAGGGCTCGTCGACAGTGCGGACGAGCTCGCACGCTTCCGCAGCCGCTACAGCATTCCGCCGTTCACGCCGCGGCGTCTCGAAAAGGGATCTCGCTTCAGCGCGTACCTCGGGATCGACGGGGGATCGACGTCTACGAAAGGGGTATTGCTCGATGCGGATTTGAACGTCGCATTCAAGTCGTATCATCTCTCCGATGGCAATCCCATCGACGACACCAGACGCATCATCAACGATCTCAGGGCACAGGTCGAATCCCAGGGCGCCGAGCTGCACATCATCGGTGTCGGCACCACGGGCTATGCAAAAGACATACTCCGTGACACCATCGGAGCGGACGTGGCCCTCGTTGAAACTGTCGCCCACACACAGGCAGCGCAGCGTTTCTTCGACAATGTCGACGTGATATGCGACGTGGGAGGCCAGGACATCAAACTCATTCTTCTGCACCAGAATAGAGTTGTCGACTTCAAGCTGAATACGCAGTGTTCCGCGGGAAACGGATATTTCCTGCAAAGCACCGCCGAAGGGTTCGGCTACAATGTCGAGGAGTACGCGGACATCGCGTTTCAGGCACGCCAGGTCCCAGAGTTCGGCTACGGCTGCGCCGTCTTCCTGCAGTCCGATATTGTGGATTTTCAGCGACAGGGATGGAGCGCGCCCGAAATCATGGCCGGACTCGCGCGCGTGCTTCCAAAAAACATCTGGCTGTACGTCTCACAGATTTCCAACCTTGAGATGCTTGGCAGCACCTTCGTCCTGCAGGGCGGAACACAACGGAACCTTGCCGCCGTGAAGGCGCAGGTCGACTTCATCGAACACAAGTTCCGCGACCTGCGGCCGCGCATTCACGTGCATCAGCACACGGGGGAAGCCGGCGCGATCGGAACAGCCGTAGAGGCCGCGCGTCTTCATCGCAATGGACGCGAAACAACGTTCATCGGGCTCGACGCGGCAGCACATATACGCTTTGTATCCAGACGCGACGAGAGCACCCGCTGCGGATTCTGCAAGAACCGCTGCCTGCGCACCTTCATCGATGTCGAAACCCCTGCCGCATCCGGCAGCGGAAGGGACGACACTCGCCGCCTCATCATTGCGACCTGTGAAAAAGGCTGCGTCGAAGAGGCGGAAGACATGCGCGGGATCGCACGTGACCTGGCGCGCATTCGCAAGGCATACCCGAATTACGCGGAGATCGCCGCACGTGAGGTCTTCCGACCCTTCGTCGAAACACACACAACGCGGAGCGAACGGGAACTGTCGTGGAACGGGACACGCCGCACGCGTTCGTCCCTGCGAGTCGGCATTCCTCGCGCGCTCAACCATTTCTCTCACGCGCCGCTGCTCACCGCCTATCTGCAGACACTCGGTTTCCGTTTCGAAAACCTCGTCTTTTCCGAACCGACCAGTGATACGCTCTTCCGAGAGGGGAGCAAACGCGGGAGCATAGATCCCTGTTTCCCCAGCAAACTCGCATTGGCGCATGTGCACAACCTGCTCTCCCGAGCACACGCCCGGAAGCCCCTGGACTTCATTTTCTTTCCAATGATCGACGACATGCCGACCGATCTCGTGGGAACGCAGGCTTCGAAAGCCTGTCCGACCATTGTCGGCAGTGTCGAATCCGTCGAGGCAGCCTACACGAAGGAAGGAGACCTGTTCGCGCAGCTCGGCGTGCCGTATGTCCATCCTTTCGTAAACCTGGCCAATCCGGCACTCGCCTCAAGGCAGCTGTACGATGAAATGCGCAGGCGCTTCGGCATCGACCGGGATGAGCATGAGGAGGCTCTCAGGGCCGGGTATGCTGCGCTCGCGCGTTTCCATGCAGGGTTGCGCGCGCGTGCGGCGGAGACTCTCCGCACTCTTGAGGAAGAACAGCGCCTCGGCATCGTTCTGCTTGCACGTCCGTACCACAACGACGAAGGCATCAACCACGGAATCCTCGCAGAGTTCCAGAAACTGGGCTATCCCGTGTTCACACAGGACAGCCTGCCGACGGACGAGTCCTCCCTCGCGCGTGTGTTCGGCGCGGACCTGAAGGAGGGACATATCGCGACTCCGATGGAAATTGGCGATGTCTGGAAAAATTCCTACAGCGAGAACACCAACCGCAAGGTCTGGGCTGCGAAATATGTCGCACGGCATCCCAATCTCGTCGCGCTGGAACTCTCAAGCTTCAAATGCGGACACGACGGTCCCATCTACGCCATCGTTCAGGAAGTGGTTGAGTGTTCGGGCACCCCGTACTTCAGTTTCAAGGACATCGACGAAAACCGTCCCTCGGGCAGCATCAAGATACGCGTGGAAACGATCGGATATTTCCTGAAACGTTACAGGGAAACGCTCACCACGCGTGCGATGAAGGAAGACGCTGTCGACGCGAAGTTGCGCGAGTACGAGGCACGGCTGCTCAAAGCACTGCATGAGCAGCAGCATCCGCATTTTTCCGGCGGCACTCCGACGCCCGTCACCATTGATCTTCCCGAAAACCGTTCCTACTGATCCGCATGCAGCGCCTGTATTCCATCGGCATGCTCGGCATGCTGCTACTCTCATTCGCCGGACACGGCGCGGCGCAGCAGCGCATATGCTATTTCGGTGACTCCATTGCGGAGGGCTGGATTGACGCAGAACTGCAGGCCGCGGCAGCCTGGCCCGCCTTACTGGATTCGATGCTCAGGCGGACCGGCGGAAGCTACGTTTCTCTTCGGGTAGCGCATGGAGGCGAGACGACCTCCGATGCGATGCGGCGGATCGATGACGAGGTCCTGCCGTTTGCTTGCGACGCGGCTGTCGTGGGATTTGGAAACAATGACATGTACATCTGGGACGATCCCCCGGCAGTGCGGGTCGGGCTTCCACAGTTCCGAGAACAACTGCGCCTGATCGTGCGCAAGCTGCAGGGAGGCGGCGCGCGGGTCCTGCTGCTCGGCATGCCGCCCGTGCTCGAGCCACGCTTCTATCACTACGTGGATTCCATACTGTATCAGCCGTATGGAGGTGCCGCGGCGCTGCAGCAACAATATGAAAACGTCATACGCGAGGTGGCTTCGCAGGAGGGGGCGGCATACTATTCCCTCGAAACACTTTTCAGGGGAAATGACGCTCTTCTCGGATTCGACGGTGTCCATCCTTCACGGGAGGGACATGCGACGATAGCGAACGCTCTGCTTTCAAGCGTCCTGGTTCGGCTGCAATCGGAGCTGCGACAGTTCGTGCCTGCCGATCTGCAGGTGTATCCATCGCCCGTCCACAGGGTGCGATCCCCGCTCGTCACGATTCGTTTCCAGGCGTCGACCGGGAAGCGGGTGGTCGCGCGCATCTGTGATGTCACGGGTCGCGTGATGCGGAAAATCGTATATTTCACACATACGAACGGCATGCATTTTCTGGCCTGGGACGGCCGCGACGGGTGGGGAACACGGGCCAGCGCCGGAGCATATACCGTGTATGTCCGTATTGCGGACCGCACCGTTCAGCGACGATTTCTTCTCATGTAAACGAGCACAACGATGAGAACGCTACTGACTACTGGCATATTTGCTCTCCTTGCAGTCATCACCGTCCCTGCCGCGGCGCAGGATGTTCCGCATACCCTCGATCCCTCGATGTATCGCACCGGGTATGACATACCTGCCGGCGTGGCGCACGGCACCTGGGATTTCGATGAGTGGCCCGGAGTCGACCACCGCGTCGTCTACACGCGTGAATTCATGTACGGCGAACCCGGGGAGAAAATAAAAATAGATTACGGACTGAGCGTTTTCGACAGCGACGATCACATGGGCTATCTCCGCACTCCCGCGACACTCTCAGAGCGTTTCGCTTCAATGGAAGAGGTTCTTTCCGGCGCAAAAAAAGTCATCGGCGTATTCGCACACCCGGACGACGAGGTTCTGCTCGCAGGCGGGGCGCTTGCACGCGCGGCAGCGCTCGGCAAAGGCGGAGCAGTGTACCTTGTTTCCAACGGTGCAGACGGTTCGGAAGGCTTCGACGACGACGAAGCCGACGCCCTGGGCGGATACAACTGTGCTGGTGTCATGGCCGACGGGAGCGTGCGCGTCGCCACGGACTTGAAAGGGCTGCAGAAGCCCCGCATCGCGCGTCGCTACGGACAATCTCTCGGCATCGACATCCGCGTGCTTCCCGTGCGCTACGAACTCGATGGAGAGACACTGGTGCAGATAGGGGAATACCCCGGCCTGGATTTCAAAAAGAGCTTCGGTCCGGGCTCGGTGATGCGGTCTGCGATCGAGCGCAGCATCGATGAACTGCTGCGGCGCGAAAAGCCGGATGTCATTCTCACGCACGGGTCAGGCGGCGAATACGGAAACTACCTGCACAAAGCAGTGTATGAGATTGTCCGACAGTCTGCCGGTCGGCTTCGAGGAAGCATGAGAGTTCAACTGTTTACCGGGTACCCTGAATACAATTACGGGGATAGCATCACGCATTTTCTTGATCTCGATGCGGCGAACGGGGAAGCACGCCGGCGCAAGCACGAAGCGTTCAGGGGAATCAGTTACGTCTTCCGCGCGGGCAACGATTATGACAAGCCGTGGAATCCGAACGACGCGCTGATGGACGGCGTGTTCGTCAAAGACTACGGGTACACGCCAACTGAAGGCAGGCCGCCGCGCTACGAGTTCTTCCAGTTCGTCGAACTGCCCGCCCGCTGATCATGCGCATCGTCCACTTCGCCAACCATTTTCTGCCGTCCGCCGGGGGCGTGGAGTGGAGCGTGCTGCGCACGGCGGAAGCCCAGGCGACACAGGGCATGGACGTGACCGTGATCACCGAAACCCCGCGCGGCTCCTTCGACGACAGCGCGCTGCCATTCGCGGTGCAGCGCTTTTCGGTGCCCGTGTGTCGTCCCATCACTCGGCTTTTCTACTGGCGGTGGATGTGGCGGCAGCGCGGGATTCTGGGAGAAGCCGATGTCCTGCATTTCCACGATTACACTCCGCTCGTGCACTGGTTTCTGCCACTCCGTGCCGTGATCCGGCGTCCCCGGTATGCCATCACCTTTCATGGTTTCGAGCATTGGCCCGTGCATCTGCGCCACCGCATTCTCCGGAGCATCGCCGCCCGTATGTGTCATGCGCGCTTTGCGGTGGGGGAGTATGTGCGAAAGATCTACCGTCACCCGATCGATGCTGTGTATCTCGGCGCTCCTGCGCACAGGTATCCTGCTGTCGCTCCGTCCATTGAAATGCGCTTCGTCTACGTGGGCCGGCTCGAAGAGGACACAGGCATTGCGGAGTTCGCGGAGACGCTCGCCGACAGGGCTGCGGAGCGTCGCGTGATCGTTCAACTGGAACTCGCGGGGAGCGGGCGGCTGCGTTCGCATCTTGAAAAGCTGGACGGTCCGTGGATGAATATCACATTTCACGGACGCCTGGAGGATCCTTCTCCTCTGATCGCACGCGCGCGATACATCGTTGCGACTGGATTTCTCGCGATATTCGAAGCCTTCCAGTCTGGCATACCCGTCCTCGTCCCCGTTCTTACCGAGATCAAGCGTCTTTACATCGACTCCATCCCGCAGGCGGACTCCTTGCTGAGTGCATTGCGGGATCGCACAGAGATGAGGGAAGTGATCGACCGCACACTGACATCGGACATGCATCCGCAGTTCATTGAGCGCGCGAAGAACGCACAGACGTTTGTATCTGAGCACACGTGGAAGGATATTGCTGATCTGCTCGCATCGGGATATGCTCTCGGGAAGAATGAGAAAGGCATATCCCGGTCCGCGAATGATGTCACACCGGTGAAGCGCTGAAGGCATGCAGACGGAGTCTCCATATCATTTTCTCTTTTTCGGACTGACATCTTTTCACAGTCTCCCGCAGCGCGAGCAGGCGATCGCAATCGAATGCGCGCGCATGGGACACCGGGTGGATTTCATTGAAATCGCTCCGTCGGTCGCCGGAAAAACGCATGCCGCATTGAACCGCACGTTTGCGCCGCTGGCACGTGACACCGGCTTCAGCAGGCGGAACGGCATCCCCAATCTCCGCATCCACACACCGCCCACACTTCCGACCGGTTTTCGCAACAGCCTCACTCCTACGGTCGATCGCATCATGTTCCGACGGTGGTTTCGTCGTGTTTTCGCGGGGGAGGATCTTTCCCACAGTATCGCCATGGTCATGATGCCGCTCTGGTGGGGAAATTTCATCGACCGCGATCTCCTGGATCCCGCGCTGCTCGTCTATGATATCTGTGATGCTCTGGAGGTTCAGAGCCGCAGCGACCGCACGCTCGCAAGGCTGAAATCGAGTGAAGCGGAACTGGTTCACGAGGCGGACCTCATTACCTACAGTGCGCATGAAATGGCCTCGGACCTCGCACGCCATTTCCCCGGCAAAGCATCCATGCTGCTGCCCAACGCGGTATCGCGTGATTTCATCGCTCGACTCGACAATACACCTGTTCTGCACAGGAACGGTCATCCCAGGCATATCGGCTACATCGGGGCCACGAACGGGAAGTGGTTTGACGCAGATCTCATGCTCGAAACAATGCGCCGATTTCCCGATTGCCGCATATCCGTCATCGGTCCCGTGGACAAGGGCTTCGCCGAACAGTGTGCGCGCATGCCGCATGTGAAATTACACGGCTATGTGCATCATGACGACCTCATGCAGCACCTGCGGAGTTTCGACCTCGCGCTGATACCTTTCCGCGACAACGACATCACACGCGTGGTCAATCCGCTCAAGCTGTACGAATATGCTTCCGCGGGACTTCCGGTCGTTGCGACACGCACGGACGAACTCGCGCATTATGCGGAATACTGCTATCTCGCCGGAGACAGGGATTCCTATTTCGCGGGAATACGCCGCGCTCTCGATGAGGATGACGCGGATATGCGGGCACGCCGACGCCACTTCGCCGAGCAGAACACCTGGGAGCGCCGCGTACAGATGCTCCTCGCCGGTCTGAACGAACATGCGGCGGTGGCATGAGATGAAGCGTGTTCTCAAAAATCTTCGTGAGCTGCTCCCGCTTGGCGCCAGGGAGGCGAGCGTCGTCTTCAGCGGAGATGTTCTCGCAAAGTCCCTGACCTTCCTGATCACACTGTCAATGATGGATCTGCTGACACCGGATGAGTACAAGCTGTACGGCTTGTTCATCACCGTGCTCGCTGCCGTCAACCAGTTCACGGATTCGGGGCTGCACCAGAGTTTCATACGTTTCTCCGCCCTGTACCGGCGCACGGATCACGCGCGTGCGCTGGCGCATTTCCATTTCGCCTTGCGTGCAAAAATCCTCATCGTGCTTCTGACCGCGGTGCTGCTGTACTGGGGTTCGGACTGGATCGGTGCGACGCTGCTGCGCACCCCCGCGCTGGTGACGCCCATTCGGGTCATGACCATTGCGATCATCGGAGGCGGCATGATGGAATTCATTCTCGCGGTTCTGCAGGCACGTCAGCAATTCGTGCGCTTTACCGCGGTGCGGATTTCCGAAGCCGCAATCAAAACGGGCGCAATATATGCCGGCATATTTCTCGGCTCCTTTTCCCTGATGCTCGTGTACACGTCCTACGCCGCAGCCCCGCTCATCGTCGGAATCATTGCCGTGTGGTTCGTCTCCAGCAGGGGAGGAACGGGAGGAGGCTATGACTGGCGCGATATCGGCAGGGAAATCTGGGCGTTCGGCAAATGGATGATGATCACGTCCTTCGCCACGATGTTCCTGATGCGGCTCGACATCTTCATGATATCCCCGATGCTCGACGACTATGAGGCCGGACTGTATATCGCCGCAGCGAAACTGTGCACACCGCTGATCGTCCTCGCCGGATCGGTTTCCACCGTTTTCTTCCCGAAGGCCATGGAACTTCGCTCGCTCGAGGAAATGCGCCGTTATGTGCGCCGAACCTTTTCGGTGAGTCTACCTGTCACGGGCATGGGGCTCCTGTACCTGCTTGCGATGTACTTCATCACGCCGGTGTATTTCGACAAGTACACGGCCTCCATGCCGCTGTTCGCCGTTCTTTTCATCGGGTACGCATGGACGATCATCGGCAATCCACTGACCATGCTCATGCTGAGCATCAACCGGGCGCGCATCGCCACCTATGTCGCGCTCGGACAGCTCCTGCTCACCGTGGTTTCGCACTATTACTTCATCACCGTCATGGGCTCGATGGGCGCCGCGATCAGCAGTGTGCTCGTCTGGTTCATCGCCGGAATGGTATCCATGCTCTATATCTATCGGCACCGGCATGAAATCGTCAACGCGACTCGCACGGAACGCACGTTGTGAAAACGCTGATGGCACATATCGCGGCCTGGCTGTTCCGAAAAATGCAGGGTGCGGAGCTTTATCTCACGCTGCGCGCACTTCGTGCAAAGGGCCAGCGGATCGCATCGACCGCCACCTTCGGTCCGCGGGTGCAGCTTCGCATCCACCCGGAGTCAACGCTGGAAATCGGGGAAGGGGTGCGTGTGCTGCAGGACAGCTGGCTGATCTCACATCCCGGAAATACTCTCGTGCTGGGTGAACGCGTGTTCATCTCGCAGCACTGCACGGTTTCCGGGAGCGTCCGCATCGGGGACGACACGCTGATCGGCGGATACGTCACCATCATTGACGGCAACCATGTCATCGGAGACACCTCCCGTCCCATTGCCGAGCAGGGCGGCGTGCAAAAGCCCATCGATATCGGCAGCGACGTCTGGATCGGATCGAACGCGGTGATACTGCAGGGTGTGCGCATCGGGGATCATGCCGTCGTCGCGGCCAATGCAACGGTGACGCGCGACGTGCCAGCCTGGTCGGTGGTTGGCGGCACGCCTGCCAGTGTTCTCCGCGACCGGAGGGAAACGTCGTGAAAGTGCTGCGGTCTGAATTCGAGGACGCGGAACTGCGGCAGTGGTGGGAGAACGCCTACAGGGAAGGCCGGCTCGTTCGGAACACCTTTTTCCAGTCGCCGGCATGGAACCGGGCCTGGTACGAGCATTTCATCCGTGACGACGACCGCAGCGAACTGCTGCTGCTGAAAATCATGCACGGGGACGTCGTCGTCGCCGTCGCACCTCTGTTCCTGCAGCACCGACGCGTCGCGGGCATGACAGCCTGGAAGCACGCACAATTCCTCGCGGCTCCTCTCGCGCAGTACACTGATCTCGTAACAACAGAGGAGTCCCCGGGTCCTGTCTGGCAGGCCCTGCTCGCATTCCTACGGGAAAAGCACTCCGGCAGCTGGCTGCAGCTGCATGACGTACTCGACGCGTCCACCGTTCGCGGGACGGACGTGCAGCCCGACGAATGCTCTCCGGGCGAACCCTACCTGCGCATTCCTCTCGGGAGCTGGAATGACGACGCCCTGCTCGCACGGTGCAGTTCGCACATGCGCCGCGAGATACAGCGCGCACGCCGCAGGATGCAAGAGAGCGAGACGCTCCGCTGGACCGCAGTCAGCGCCCCGGAACCCGAACTCGTGGACACGCTCATTGCGCTTAACAGAAGCCGCTTCGGTGACGTCTCCTGGTTCGCCGATGCGCGCGCCCGGGATTTTTTCCGCGAGGTGTGCGTGAAAGGCGGGAAAGAAGTTCTTTTCAGCGTCCTTCAGCGCGAGGAACGTATCATTCACGTCATGTGCTCATACCTTCATGGAGGGGAGTGCATGTACGTGCTCTCCGGAATGGACGAGGAGGCCAGGGCCCTGAGTCCGGGAACCATGAACATCGACCTCACCATCAGGCATGCGGCACTGCGCGGCACGCGGCATTTCGACTTCCTCCGCGGTGACGAAGCCTACAAGCGTGAGTTCTTTCCCGAGGAGCGACGCAGCGAGCACTGGGTACTGCATCCCGGTGGAAGCGGCGCAGTGCGTCACCGCATGGCACAGACCGTTCGCCGCGTCGCGGGGCGCAGCGATCCCGAAGGAGGGAAGACATGAAACTCTTCGGCACACATACGCTGCGATTTTACCGCCGCAGCTGTCATCCCGTCGTTCTCCTCACCGGGGATGTGATCTATCGCATACATGATGCGGATGATTTTCCATGGGACACACATCCGTATAAAGAATTCTCCAGGCAGTACCGTGCACGCTTCGCAGACGGCGCACGGGCTCTCATCGGCACGCAGTCCGGCTGCATCGTTTTCAGCGCATGGATAGCATCTGTGCGGCTGCGCATCGACGAACTGCGTTTTGACTGGAGACTGCCTGAAGGGGACAGCGTGATCTACGACTGCGTGACCATGCCCGACGCACGCGGGCGTGGAATATATCCGGACGCGCTCCGTCGCCTCAGCGGCATGCTCGCGGAAGAGGGGGGGCGCCGTCTCTGGATCTACGCGGAAGAGGACAATCCTGCCTCGCTGCGGGGCATAGAGAAAGCGGATTTTGAATATCACGGCAGCATCAGCATTCGCATCCTGCCTGGATGGACGCGCCGGAGCGGGACGGTGAAAGGAGTGAACGCGTCATGACCGGCATTCGCCAGCTGCTGGAATACTTTTCCGGGCGTCGGCTGCGTCTGCGCGTGCAGCAGCTCGCCGCACTCGCGTGCAATCCCCATGTCACCGTCTATCCCGAGAGAATGCGCTTTCCGGATCGCGCGCAGCGCATACTCGTGCTCACTCCTCATGCGGACGACGAGACCTTCGGCGCGGGAGGCGCACTGCTGCAGCACCTCGCGCACGGCGACACTGTGGGCGTCGTGCTTTTCTCGGACAACATCGCTTCGATAGACGGGGACGTTCTCAGCGGGGAAGAGAAGTGTGCGCTGCGTCTCGAAGAATTTGCGGGTGCCATGCGTGCACTCGGAATAACCGAACATGAGAGTGCGGTCATAGGGAACCGGGACTTCTCTCCCGACGTATACCCTGCGTCCCTTTTTACGCGTTTGATTGAGAAAGAAGCCGATGTTTTGTATCTTCCCTCGTTATTCGATAATCATCAGGATCATCGGATACTGAACATCTGGTTGCGGCGGGCGCTGCGGGAACATCCCGGATACCGTCCCCTGATCAGAGGATTCGAGGTCTGGAGTCCGCTCCCGGCCACAGCCGTTACCGATATCACGCAACACATCGAGTCCAAGCGCGCAGCCATGGGCTGCTACGCGAGTCAGCAGGAGGCCATAGACTACATGCATCACATCGAGGGCCTCAACGCGTACCGCGCGATGACATTAGGTGAGAAGAAGATTCGATACGCCGAAGCATTTCTTGAATTGCCTGCAGATGCGTATCTTGACCTCGTAGAATCGTCATTGCTTCAGTAGATCCCCGAATACGTTCCCAGGAGGAATTTCAATGCGGAAATCGTCGAAAGCGTTTATGAGCATCATCTTGGCAGTCACGGCATTTGTACTTTGCACGGTGCAGGTGGATGCCCAGATCGGACAGAACCTCGTCATCAACAGGTTCGTCTCCGATCCTGACAACATCGAAACGCATGTGGTGATCAGCGACGTCGACGGCGTCGGTCCCAACCTGAAGATCACCATCTATAACGAGGAAGGCCGTCTCGTCTATGAGCGTTACGAAACGCTGAACGCATTCGGGAAGATCAACTACAATCCCCTGACCTACCTGAACGCCTACCAGCACGGATACAATCAGAATCCCAAGTTCGTCGGCACCGTGCGCATCGAGAGCGACGGCGGCAACATCGCCGGACAGTACTGGGAGAAATACCGCAACACCGAGCAGGCGTACCTCAACATCGCCGTGCCCGCAGCGGACGGCAAGGGCTACGACAAGCTTGTCTGCCAGCACTTCGTCAGTGACAAGTCCGTCAACGCTCAGATCATCGTCAGCAACACTGAGGTGGCGCGCCCGGTCACCGTGGACGTCAAGTTCTACTCGGACAACGGCGGACTGGTCGGTGTCGAGAAGCGCGTCATTTCTGCAAACGGCGTCGTGAGCATCAATCCGTACAAGTCCCTCAAGGGCGTGAAGATGACCGGCACCGCCTACATCGTCGTCGTCGGCGCCGGCAAGATCACCGGTGAATACTGGCAGGCGGCAGACCGCGAGAAGTACCAGGTCGCCCTTCCGCTCGAAGGCGTGACGAAAATCCGGTAAGGATAATACATGGCGGCAACGATCCGCAGCATATTCCTTCTGCTCCTGGCAATTGCGTGCGCATCCCCTGTGGTGCGCGCGCAATTTGCGTTTGAGACGGAGCACGCTCCGCAGCTTCGCGTGGGGGATCAGCTCATCGTCAATTATTTCGAGGCGGATCCCTCGGTGTTCGAAACGCATCTCGTCATCACCGACCACGAGGGCACAGGGGCCGTCGTCAACGTACTGCTGTACGACCTCGACGGTGCGCTGGTGGCGCAGCATTCCTATTTCCTCCCGATTTTCGGCAAGGTCAACTATAATCCCGCTGACGACATCGGTGAGAAGGCATTCAAGGGGACCATTCGCATTTACTCCGACGGCGGAAATGTCTCGGCCCAGTACTGGCAGTTCTATCGTGATCCGCTCCGGTCTGCCTTCAACACGGCCATTCCCGCCTCGGACGCACGTGGGGCGCGTGCGCTGCTCTGTCAGCATTTCGTTTCCGCACCGGCCATCGACGCCCGCCTCGTGCTGGTCAATCCCGCCGCGGACAGCGCTGTCACCGTGGCCGTCACTTTCTATCTCGACCGCGGGAAGCAGCTCACGCGCGACAAACACGTGATTCCCCCGAACGGCATGAAGGTGCTCAATCCGTACATCGAGAATGAAGGACTGATTAAAACCGGACTCGCGTACTGTGAAGTGGTGGGGAAGGGCAGCATAACAGGGGAGTACTGGCAGTCCAGCGCTGCCGAACAGTACCAGGTGTCCCTTCCGCTGGACATCATCCCCGTGCGTGCCAAGCACTGGTGATTGCACTGATTTTTGTGGATTGCGCAGAGGCTTTACCACGGATTTCGCAGATTACGCAGAGCCGTACATGAAAGAGGCGGTGTTTGGCCGCTGTTTGTTTTTCCGTGTAATCTGCGTAATCTGTGGTAAACCATCTGCGAGCTCTTCAACGGGGGATGTATGAAGAATCTTCTATTGCTTTTTGGCTTGTGTGCGCTGTGTGTTTGCTTCGTGGCGGCTGTTCCGCTGACCGCGCAGACGAAGTACGGGTGGGAAAAGGTACATCCGCGTGCGGGCGAGGACACGCTCACCGACGCCGTGCTTTATAACGTGCACTTCGTGGACGTGCAGCACGGCTTCATCGTCGGGGACCGCGGGACGTTGCTGCGGACCACGGACGGGGAGAGCTGGGAAAAACTCGATGTTCCTGTTCTGACAGATCGGTCGCAGTCCCTTAGCACCGTCACTTCCGATGCCGCGGGGAATGTGTACATCGGCGGATGGAGTCATGCGGAGGTTCCGACCGGTGTCTTGTGGCGTAGCACGGACCTCGGGGAAAGCTGGACGGATCTGGGCATGGCACCGGGAATCGACATCGTCGAAATTATCTGCACCGATGCGACCACGATGTTCGCCGTCGGCGACTCCGGGATTGCGGGAGCACATCTGGGGACGGACCGCCGTGCCGTCATTCTCAAGAGCACGGACGCCGGGCATTCCTGGCGCACCCTCGCAAAGGTGGATTCACGCAACGCACCGAATTTCGGCGTGTGCATGCGCGATATACAGTTTCCATCCGCGGATACCGGCTACGCCGTCGGAGAGAAGGGCATCGCCCTGCAGACGACGGACGGGGG
>CAJXSA010000041.1 GCA_913060595.1 uncultured Ignavibacteria bacterium | reverse complement strand
CCCGCCGGAAGCTACCTGCTGCGCATGACGACGCCGACCGCGTCACGATATGTTCCCGTCATTCGGGCACGGTAGCACTCATGGCACTGCGTGACCTGTTTTCACGAAAAAAAGATGGGGCTGCCGAAAAGGAGCAGACTGATAGTGCGTCACCGGATACTGGCGGCTCGGATACCATGATGGATGACTGGCGGGAAAACAGCGCGCAGCTCGAGCTTCTCGCACGCTTTTTCCGCGGTGCCGATCCGTGGACGTTCGTGGGGAAGGAACACTGGGTGGACGTGCTGGGGGAAAAGCCTGAGCAGGTGATAGAGCGTCTCCGCGTCATGGGAGCGCTGGTCCCCGCGCCTGCGGGACTCGCGCTGGCGCATCGCTGTTCGCTCAAAGACCTGCAGTATCACCTTTCCGAACGATCGTTGCCGACGGAAGGCAGCAAGGAAGAACTGATTCGGCGCCTGATCGCCAAAGATCCGGACGCTGTGCGCCGGCTCACGTCCGACGTGAACGTGCTCATGCTTTCCGACGAGGCGCGCCGCCTGGTCGTTCGCTACGTGCGCCGGGAACGGGAGCGCCGGGAAACCGCCGAGCGGAAATCGCTGGTCGGACTGCTGCAGAAAGACTTCCTTCGCGCCGCGCTCGCCGTCGCGGAGTTCCAGGACGACAGCGTGTTTCCCCGCGGTGTGGGCGTGGCTTTCGGCGACGAGGATCAGCGGGAGAACGTTGCCATACTCGAGGCGCTGTTCGCCGAGACAGCGCAGCTGCTCGCCTCGCTTCCCGGCGATGTGCTCGACGCGCTTCGCGCTCCGGCGGGAATGGCGTTTCTGTGGGGGAAAGAGAGCGCCGCGACCTGGATACCGGCCGATCTGACGGCGGATGCGCCGTGGTCGCTGGATGTGATCTGCACCATGCTGCGCACCCATGCGCACTTTCACCACGACCGCGATCGATTTCGAAAATCGAAGTACACGAAATACGAGATCGCACCGCGGAATGACGAAGAGACCTGCAGCGCCTGCCGTTCCCTGCGCGGCGAACTCTGGTCGCTCGACAGTCTGCCGGAACTGCCGCATGCCGCATGTACGGCCACCCGAGGCTGCCGATGCCGCATCGTCGTTTCGGAGCACTCTTTTTAAAACAGGCGGATTTCAATACACAACACCCCTTTCGCGTCAGACGAAAGGGGCGTGTGTTATTGGAGTGCGGTTGTTCGAGGGCAGCGCGCTCTGGACGTTGCTCTTGTGACTACCAGTTGGCGTATGAAACCGAGAGGCGCTGGTCCGTGGTCCGCGTCATGTCGCAGTTCACGACGACGCTTTTCCCGTCCTCCGCTTTGGAAATACCTGTCACGGTGAAGGCGGATCCGCTGCCCTCGACTACGAAAGTCGCATCGATGTTTTCACCGGTCGTGACATCGCCGCTGGCGGAAAGTCCGCAATCCGTGATTTCAATGCTGTCGAAACTGTTTTCTCCACCCCCCAGCATTGCCGGTTTCCCGTAGTAGCCCTGTGCGGCAGAGGCGATGAGAAGGCAGTGTTCGGTTATGGCATCCCTCTGTGCCTGTTCGGCATTCGATCCGAAAATTCCGATGCCGACCGCGACGCCGGTGCCGACGACGATGATTCCGAGTACAATGAGTAAAAGCTGCTGCGTGCCCATGTCCAAACACTCCTGTATGCTGTCAGTCTAAAATGTGTCTGTCTGATACGTCGCGCTGAGACCGGTGTCCCTGTGCGGCGAGAAAGTATTTCTGTCTTCATCGACAGCCGATATGCTGCACGAACCGTGCCAAAACGAATCCGGAGCCGGAATGGACAATTGCTCCTTTCACCGCGCTCTGAAACTGTACGGTAGATTGCGGCGATGTTCGGATTTCGTGCACAGCGGACTGTCACAGGTTTTGAACTGCAACGCACGAAGAAAGAAACGGGGCACATCGGAGCACGTGTCGCCCGCAATGACGTTCATGGTACATGCATTACAGCGGTTCGCCTTGTATTCCAGTCCATTTCTGCGGATATTTCTTGCTGAACTCTTACGCTCCCGTAGCTCAGGTGGATAGAGCATCTGCCTTCTAAGCAGAGGGTCGCAGGTTCGAGTCCTGCCGGGAGTGCCAGTCGGGCCGCTGAAACGCGGCCTTTTTTCCTCCATCCCACAGTAATATGTCTCCGCTCCTCTTTTTACTCGTCGTTCTGTCCGGTGTGGTCACCGGCGTCCTCGGCGCCCTGCTGGGTATCGGGGGAGGGGTGTTTCTCATCCCGGTGCTGGTGCTGGGCTTCGGCCTGCCCATGCACGAAGCGGTGGCCGCCAGCGTGGTGACCATTATCGCGACCTCGAGCGCGACGGCGTCAGTGTACGTGGACAAGGGGATCAGCAACATCCGGCTCGGCATGTCCCTCGAAGTCATGACAACCATCGGCGCGGTGCTCGGGGGACTCACGGCGAATTACCTGCCCGGCGACGTGCTGCAGAGAATCTTCGCGTTCTTCCTGCTGATTATGGGACTGCTCATGTGGAATAAAACCCGCAAGGCTGGGGAGGCGCAGATCGCATACAATCCGCAGGCGCGCATCCATGGACAGTTTTTCGACGAGGCGGAAAAGCGGGAAGTGCACTACAGCGTGCGCCGCCTGCCCACCGCCATGCTGGCTTCCACCGTGGCGGGCAACCTCAGCGGACTGCTGGGCATCGGCGGGGGACTGGTGAAAGTCCCCATCATGAACCTTGTCTCCGGCGTGCCGATAAAGGCCGCGACAGCCACGAGCAATTTCATGATCGGTGTGACCGGCGTCGCCAGCGCCTTCATCTATTTCTCTTACGGACATGTCAATCCGCTCTACACCGCCGCCGCAGTGCTGGGCGTGCTCGGCGGCTCCCGACTCGGCACGCTGATAGGGACAAAGGTGCGGAGCAAAACCATCATACTGATCTTTATCGTGCTGATCTTCCTCGTGGCGATTCGGATGTTCGCGGGATGAGGCAGGAAATGAAAAGACGGAAAGAAGGAATGATGGAAAGATGCCTCGGTGGTGTATCCCCTGCGCAACGGATCAGGATGAGCTGATATGAAACGCGAAAGGATCGTAAGCAGGACGCTGATGGGGGGGATCACGGTGAGCGGCACTTTCATGCTCGCCGGCTTCCTGCTGTATGCATTTCAGCCGGCCTGGCACGACGTTCCCATTCCGGCGGCGTCGTGGGACCTTTTGCGCGGACTCCCCGCCGCCTCCGCGGCAGGCAACCCGTTCCTCTATCTGTACGCAGGCATATTGCTGCTGATGGCAACACCCATCGTGAGAATCATGATCACGGCGTGGACGTTCTGGAAGGAGGGGGATATGCGGTATGTGTGGATATCGCTGATCGTGCTTACGGTCATCGGGATCAGCATCGGCTTCAGTGTGGTACACTGAAGCATGTGAAAAATGTGAAAAAAGGAAAGATGGAAACATCACGGGCATGTTTCCATTTTTCCTTCTTTCATATTTTTCCATCGTCAGCCACTTTCAGACGGGCTGAACTCCCTCCGCGCGATTAGCGATAGGCGAAAATCATAGCATATACAATCCAGATCACGGCCATGAAGCCGGTCGCGAGCGCGGCCCAGGCGAAGACGCGGATCGCACGGATGACGACGGGCGGATAGGGATCCACCAGGTAGTCGGTGAGCTTGCCTTTTGCTTTCAGACTTTCGAATTCTGCCGGCTTGTCGAGTTTGAGTTCGTACACCGGCATGCGCCCGGTAAATACGACGAGGTCCATCGGGAATTTCTCGGGTCGCAGATGCGTGTTGAAAAAATGCACCGTGAAGATGAAGCCGGTTGCGAGCAGGGCTTCGTCACTGTGAATGATGGTGGCGACGTTCAGCATCCAGCCGGGCATGAATTGCGTGAAGAACTCGGGGAACCACAGGCTGAGACCGGTCGATCCGATTACGAAAATACCCCAGAATACCGCGAAGTAATCGAATTTCTCCCAGTACGTCCAGCGCCCGTACTGCGGTCGTTCGCCGCGGCCGAGGAACCACTTCATCGAGGCAGTAAAATCCTGGAGATCCTTCCGGTTCGGAATCATGCTGTTGGGACCGAACAGCAGGGCCTTCCAGCCGCCGTATTCGCGGCGCTTCGTGACCGAAAGGTCATAAATGTGTGCGGCGAATACGCCGAACATGATGACTGCGGCCGCGCGGTGAATGAATCCAGCGGATTCGAATCCGCCGAAGACCTTCGACATGAACACCGCCCAGCCCGTGTATGAGAACTTCAGCGTCATCCCGGTGAGCGCGAGACTCATGAAGCTGATGATCATGAGAATATGAAGAATGCGTTCCAGGCGCGTGAAGCGCTGGAAGTGCTTTTCGGTTTTCACCATGGTTGGCTGAGCCATTACGCATCACCCTCCTTTCTCTCATCGTCCGTGTCTGCTTCGGGATCGGTATCCTTTGCCTCGTCGTCGGCCGTCTTTTCGGCGGCCGCTGCACGCGCGCGCTGACTCGGCGGGGCCGGGGCTTCGATGTCGCTCCAGGCGATGTCTTCGACGGATGCTTCCGCTTCGGCTTCGAGCTTGTGCAGTTCCTTGCGCCAGCGGAGAGCCCGGGGAAGCCAGAGTATGGTGTGCGTGCCGCCGAGAATGAAGGTGAGTATCAGGAGAGAGGTCATGCCCCAGAACGCCCAGTACAGATAGGGGTACTTGTCCGGATCATGATGCGTGGCGTGGGAGAGATACCCGGCGAACTGCCTGTTTGCCGCAGGATGGCATTTCTGGCAGGTTTCGAGGACGTTTTGATGACTCAGATGTGATTTCGGGTTCGACGGCGGGAGAATGTCGTGCGCCCCGTGGCAATCGTAGCATTTCGCGGTCTTGGTGTAACCGAGCTGTGAGACCTTCCCGTGATACGTGTCGAAGTAGGTCTCCGCAATGTCCTCGTGACAGCGACCGCACTGATCCATGATCTCGAGCTTAAAACCGCTGTTGTCCGACCGCCGAATGGTGTGTGCGCTGTGGCAGTCGTTGCAGGTCGGCAGTTCCTTGTCCGTGTCATTGACCAGGCGGCTGTGAATGCTCTGGGCGAACTGCTCCTCGATGCCGTGATGGCAGGTGCCGCATGTCGATGATACATTGTCTTCGTGTATGCTCGAACGGGGATCCGCCTTCGGCTGCGTATCGTGCGCCGTGTGGCAGTCCGTGCACTGTGCCGTGACGACCAGTCCGCTCTGCAGCAGCCCCTTGCCATGAATACTTTCGATGTAATGACCAACGACGTCCTCGCCGTCCTTGGTGCGCACGGCGCCCTTTTCGCCTGCGCGGTGACATTCACCGCAAAGCATGGGGACGCGCGTCGGGAAGGTGCGCGAGTTGGGATTGTTCTTGCCGAGAACGCTGTGCGTGCCGTGACAGTCGAGGCAGGACGGCGCGTCGGGATCATTCTTTGCGAACATGACGCCGTGTATGCTCTGATTATAGCGGTCCACGGTCTCGGCGTGACAGGCGGCGCAATCGACCTTGTTGGTGATGGCGTCGCAGGGACGCGTATGGGAGACGTTCACCCCGGAATGGCACTGACTGCAGGCGACGCTCACATGTTTCGAGTGTCCGAGCTCCTGGTAGTTCACGTACATCGACCGTCCGTCGTCTGCGCGGAGGCCGGGCTTCTGATGGCATTCGAGACACTGCGCGTCGGCCGTGCCCTGGTCATAGAACACGCGACGGATTTTGTGCGGCTGATGGCAGTCGACACAGGCCGGGAGCAGGTGCGGCTGCTTCTCCCACAGTTCACCCTTGATGACCTTGAGATGCACTTCCTCGATCTGCTCGTGGCAGTTCGCGCAGGTGCTTGCGATGTTGCGCCGCGCGATGCTGGAACCGGGGTCGGTGTGCGGCAGAATCTCATGCGCGGTGTGGCAGGAGATGCATGTTGCCGTCACGGTCAGGCCCTTCTTCAGCAGGCCTTCACCGTGGATGGATTCGGAGTAGTTCTCGAGAATGTGATCCTGGTGGATTTTCCTCTGCCGCTGCACGGGTGACCCTTCCCGGTGGCAGCTGCCGCAGAGGAAGGGAATATTCGATGCGCGCACGGGGGACGCAGGATCCTTCGCGTGCACGACGTTGTGCGTCCCGTGACAGTTCGTGCAGGTCGGCGCAAGAGGATCACCCCTTTTGACTGCTTTCCCATGCAGGGAAATGGCGTGTTTCTCCTGTATTTCTCCGTGACATGTGCCGCAGTCGACGGGTTCGAGCGCGTCATCGTGCGGGAGATCCTCCGGGTCGACGTCGAGGTGGCAGATGGTGCATTCGAATTCACCGTGCACGGAGCGGGTGAGCATGCGCTCGTCCACGAACATCGACCGCGTGCGGCCGTTGATCGTTCCGCTCAGCTCGCGGTCTTCGTGGCACATGTAACAGTTGGCATTATCCTGTGCCGGAAGCAGGGCGGGAAGGAGCAGGATCGCGAGGATCGCCGTGGCGATCCTCGCTCCTGCGTGCGGAAAATGCGAGAGGTGTTTCAGCATATCGAAGTACGTCGATGCTGCAGGCAGCGGTACTTCATGGGCGTTCTACCCGCCGGTCTCAGTCCTCGTCGACGGGAACGTCAATCATATCGTCCTGCGCACCTTCCTCCTTTCGTTTTGAACGGATGCGTTCGAGCTCGAGCGGGTGCTCCTCTTCCATCTCTTCTTCCGTCAGTGTTCCCTTGATCCATGCAAGATTCATGGGATAGACATCGGGATTGAAGATCACGAAGTAAATGTGCCACACGATAATGGCGAGCATCGCCAGCCATGCCTCGTAGTAGTGGACAATGCGGGAGATGTCGTAGCCGAGCTTGGTGAATATGCCGGCGAAAAATTCGTCAAACCACATGATGATGCCGGTGGCGCCCATGACGATGTTGCCCCAGACCAGGGCCCAGTACTCGGCTTTCTCCATGTAGCTGAAGCGCTCGAAGCGCGGTCTCTCATCAGAGAATCCGAGGTAGTATTTCAGGGCGGTGAACACGTCGGTGACGTCCTTCCATTTCGGAAGCAGGTCGAGGAAGAGCTGCCGTCCGCGTGCGGTGCCGGCGAGATAGCCGATGTGATAGAGACTGACCGCAATGATCACGACGCCCGCGATGCGGTGCATCAGTGACCGGGTCTCGAAGGCGTAGGGAACGAGATCGCGGATCCACACCACCCAGAAGGCGTCGGGGAAGCGCAGCATGAATCCGGTGATCACCAGCAGGATGAAGCTGAGCAGCAGCGTGACATGCTGAAGGCGTTCATTGACCGTCATTCGCACGTGCAGCGTGGAGCCCGCGCTGTGATGCGGATAGTGGCCACGGCGTGTCTTGAGCTTGTGCACTGCTTTCTTGCGGAAATCGAGCGCGTTGTGCGCCACCATGCCGCCGATGATCACGATGATCAGGATGATGTAAATGTTGGAAATCCAGTACAGTATGGGAGCCTCTTCCCTGTCATCCTCGACCACGTGAATGCGTCCTGTTGCAAAGCGCGTGTTCGCATTCGGGTGACAGTCACCGCAGGTCTCGACGAGATTGTCCTTGTGAATCATCGACCGCGGGTCGGAGGAGGGAAGGATGTTATGCACGCCGTGGCAGCTCGCACAGTTCGCTGCTTCCGTCGAACCGCCCTTGAGAGCGAGACCGTGGTAGCTGTCATCGTAGCTGCGTGTCTGCCCCGCGCTGAAACCGTATTTCTCCGACATCTTCAGCGAGCTGTGACAGGGACTGCAGACCTGCTGCGAGACGTTTTTGGCCGCGACAGGCGAGTTGGGATCGTTGACGGGCAGAATGTTGTGCTCACCGTGACAGCTGTTGCAGGTCGGAGAATCCAGATTCCCGCGTGCAATGGCCTTGCCGTGTATGCTCTGGTTGAACTCTTCGGCGATTTCGGTGTGACACTGCCCGCAGTCCTCGGCGACATGCATTTTATGCACGCGCGACGTCGGGTCGTAAGAACGCTTCATGTCATGGCTGCCGTGACAGTCCACGCAGTTTGCGGACTCACCGTTGCCACCTTGCAGCGCGAGCCCGTGCACACTGTGCTCGTATGCCTTGATGAAACTGACCGACGGGGCCATGCGGCTGCGTACGTCCTCGTTGTCCTCATGGCATTCGAGACAGAGCGCTTCCTGCAGCTGCTTGGTTTCCAGCATGCTGAGTTTCCCCTGGTGCCCGGTCACGTCGCGCGTATGACAGGAGATGCAGGTCGGTGCGCCCTTCGTGCCGCTGCTGAGCGCTTTTCCGTGTTCGGACGAAGCGAAGGACTGCGTGACATCCGGGTGGCATTTCCCGCAGGTCTCCGTCATGTTGGAGTAGTGGAAGGGATTGTTCTCGTCGTCGAGAGAAAGGACGTTGTGCTCGCCGTGACACTGCTTGCATGATTCCTCGAGCGTGCCTTTGGAGCCGGCAAGCGAGAGCTGCACGGAATGGAACTGATGTTCCATGACCGCGTCCTGGTGACAGCTGGTGCACCGCACCGGCGTGATATTCTCCTTGTGCGGCAGGTCGTCGGGATCAAAACCGGTGTGACATGCAACGCAGTCGAGATCCGCGTGCGGTGATTTTCTCAGCACGGACGGATTCGTGTAAATAGATACCGTCCGTCCGTTTTTCTCCATCTCGAATTCGGGATCGTTGTGGCACATGAGACAGTCTTCAGCCGACTGTGCGTGCATCCGAACGGGAAGGAGGATGAAAAGGGCGAGAAGGAGAGTAGCAGGGAGAAAAGTCTTTTTTACAGGCATCGAATGGGCCGTTGGTGGGAGGTGCATGTGTGTTGCCGATCAGATGTGCGATAGTACGTTGATTTTCACGATTGGCAATAGTTGGTAAAGGAAACTATTGCCACTCCAAATTGGCAAAAATCTGCATATAAATCCACAGAAAAGCGGGCTTTTTTTTATACCCGGACAACCGGGGATGAATACCGGAAAGGACGTCGTGTATGCAGGGTGCCACCGATCAGATACCAAGGTGACAGTCGGAGCAGGGGACGTCGCGCCATGCCTCATCGATATCGGCCGGATGCTGGAACGGCAGGCCGCGCAGGTCACTGACGGTCTCGCTTGCCGGACCCTGCACGATGATCGTGTGGCACAGGTTGCAATCGTTGGTCAGGGCGCGGCCGTCGTCCGACACATGCTTGTTGTCGTGACAGCGGAAGCAGCCCTCGTCGTACATATGCCCGATGTTGTTCGGATATTCCTTCCATGTCACCTTCATCGACGGAAAGAAGTTCCGCTGGAATATTCGTTCGATCTCAGCGATGCTGCGGTCGACTTCGTCGCCGCGCTCTGTGAGCACTTCGGGGGCGTGGGTGCGGTACTCATCACGCACGACGCTGGGGATCATGCGCATCGCCTGCTCGAGCGAGGCGTATTCACGCGTCAGCGCATGCGAGGCGATGGCACGGATGTTGGGCAGCGTGCTGGCGATGCGGTTGACGGCCATGGCGTCGTTGATGGTGCGGAACGGGGGATAGTAAATATGCGAGGGACGGTTGTGACAGTCGATGCAGTCCATTTTCCGCTTCTCGAATCCGGCGAGTTCGCTGTCCTCCACGGGCTTATCCACCGCCCGGAAAATGCGCGTCACCCCGTCCGGGCCGGTCGATGACACCCAGGGAATCTCCTGCCGCTTCTTGTCGGTCGCGATATACCGCACGTCGTTCGCCGTGTTCATATGCCAGTGTATGCCCTCGGTGGGACCGAGTTCGCTCTGTCCGCCGCCTATTTTCAAATCCATGGTGATTTTCCACGGCTGCGCGTCAGCGGTGTCGATGGGGAAGTACACCTTTTCCAGTTTCTTGTCGCTGCTGAACTTGCTTGGCCAGTGGCAGTGCTCGCATGTCTCTCGTGCGGGACGGAGGTTCGCGATCGGGGTTTCGATCGGCTTGCTGTACTTGTTGAAAATCACCGAGTAGACCTGGTAGGCCCCGGAAATTTTGGCTTTGACGAACCAGTCCGCCCCCGCGCCGATATGGCATTCCGCGCAGGGAACGCGTGCATGCGGCGAATGCTGGTACGCCATGTATTCCGGGTACATCACTTCGTGACAGACCTCGCCGCAGAACTCCACGGATTCGGAATAGTTGTAGGCCTGGTACGTACCCGCGGCGGAAACCACGATGAGCAGCATCGTGACAACCGCGAACACCATCACCGCTGCGCGATGCGTGGGCTCGTTCAGGTCGATGAGCATGTATTTCCGTGTCTTCCCGCCGCTTTTTCGCAGGCGGCGCTTCTCCAGCCAGACTCCGACCGGAATCAGCAGCAACCCGAGAATCAGTATTGCTGGAATGATCATGTACGTGAATATGCCCAGGTACGGGGAGTCCGTGTATCCGAGCATGTCCATCGCGAAAAACACCGCGACCGTGCCGAAGGACACGAGCGCGATTCCTGCACCGACAAGACTGACGGGATTGTAAACTGACGAAGGCAGCTTTGGCATACACCTAGACCATTGATTTTCGATGACTTGCGAAAGCTAATAATTTATGATATTCACGTCAAGAAATCTTCCACTCTGGCGGAGGATTGCTTCCGTTCTTCTTCCTTCGTAGTATTATGCACTATGCAGCACAACGGACTTCGCATCATTTCCGGGGGCCAGACGGGCGTCGATCGCGCGGCACTGGACGTCGCTGCGCAGCTCGGGATTGCGCGCGGGGGCTGGTGTCCGAAGGGCCGCCTCGCGGAGGACGGTGCCCTCGACGTGTCCTACCCTCTCGAGGAGACGCCTTCCCCGGCCTATGAGCAGCGCACGATGTGGAATGTGCGCGACGCTGATGCCACCCTCATCGTAACCTCCGGTGCGCCTCTTTCCGGGGGGACGCGTTACACGAAAACACTCGCGGAGGGACTGCGCAAGCCGCATCTCGTCGTCACTCTCGACGAGCAGGGATCACTCGCGATCACAGCCGAGTGGCTGCGCAGGCACGATGTTCGTGTGCTCAATGTGGCGGGACCGCGCGAAAGCGGACAACCCGGTATTTACGGCGCGGCATACGCGTATCTTCACGATCTGCTGCAACTCTGGATTGCGCCGATGGAAATGCAATCCAATACTGACTGAACCGAGTAAGGAGACACATCGATGAAACGCATGATGACCGCCGCAGCCGTCTGCGGCATTCTGTTTTCCGCCTGCGGTGGCGGGGACGACATCGCCGACAGGCAGGCCGCGGAACAGCGCGCGGAAACGGCCGCGAAGGAACTCGTGGGCACGCTGCTCGGAGAGGTGCAGCGTGCGATGAAAGCCGGCGGTCCCGCAGCTGCCGTGCGTACCTGTGCGGAGAAAGCCCAGCCTCTCACCGACAAGGTCGCCGGCGCACATGGTGTCACGCTCCGCCGTGTGACGGACAGGGCGCGGAATCCGCTGGACACGCCCGATACATACGAAGCGGCAGTGCTGAGCCGCTTCCAGGAAATGGCAGATGCGGGCACACTGGAAACAGGCACCCTGCACAGCGAAGTCGTCGCCATGGACGGCAGGAAGGCGCTGCGTTACATGAAACCCATTACCATCAAGAAACCCTGTCTCGCCTGTCACGCGCCCGCAGAATCGCTGAAACCGGACGTGCGAGACGCTATCGCGGAACAGTACCCGGACGACCAGGCCACAGGCTACGCCGCGGGTGATCTTCGCGGTGCCATCAGTGTGATCGTGCCACTCGAGCGAGAGCAGTAAAGGTGGATTGTCGCGTCAGAAATTGAACGCGAATCCGAGCATGGACTGAAACTGAAAGCTCCCGTATTCCCCGAAACCCCACAGCCCCCGGAAGTTCGCGTCGATGCTCCCATGGTCGTATCGCAGCAACTGGAAGTTAATTGAGCCGAGCGCAGTCGGCACGATGCGGTCTTCGTACAGGCTTCCCTCGATCTGCAGTTCCTTGTCGACGCGTGCGTCCTGGAACTGCAGTCCCGGTCCGAAAATCAGCGTAAAGCGGCTCACCGGGCCGAATGCGAAGATCAGGTTCGCGCCCATGCCCCAGAGCGTTTCCACGGCATCCACGCGAATTTCCTCGCCGGGATAATAGACCCCGGGATCGTCCGCGAGCCAGCGCTTGGCCATGCGGTAATAACTGACCTCCGCGCCCACCCAGATCTGCGCCAGCACCGTGTCCAGCTCAACCATCCCCTGCACCCCGACCGCGCCCCCGCCGAGCGAGGTCAGATTGCTGTGTTCGTACGCGTCCTGTATCCTGTCGGAGGGCGTCGACATGCCGTTGTATCCGGTGAGCACCGCGGCGTTGATCGGGACGGTTTCCTTCTTGGTGCGTTTGAGACGGAATCCCTCCTGCGCCAGCGCATCGACAGCGCTGCCGAGGACAAGGGAGAGGAAGAGGAGTGACAGTAAAGTGCTGCGAGTCACGTTCATGCCGGGGTGGATCAGGTGATCAATGCGTTCCTGCAGGCAATTTGAGTCCTGCGGCAACAATATCCAAGACGAAGCAGGTTCAAAAACGCGTCCCTGCAGCGCTTCAGGGCATGCGGGCAGCGATTCGAGCGCTGCGCATCCCACTACCGGGCCCAGGCGGGGAGAACGTCGAGGACAATGGAGAATGCTGTCATCCCCAGCAAATACATCATGGCTGTCACCAGGAAGGCGCCCAGAACATTGATCAGGAGTCCGGTGCGTGCCATGACGCGTATGGATATCCATGGTGCCGAGAAGACAATGGCATTCGGCGGCGTGGCCACCGGCAGCATGAACGCGTATGAGGCGTTCAACGCCGCAGGCAGCATCAGCATGAGCGGGTGCTGGCCAATGGAAACCGCTGCGGCCGCCATGACGGGAATGAGAATGCTCGCCGTCGCCGTGTTTGACGTCAGTTCTGTCAGAAAGGTCAGCAGCAGGCAGGTGAGCAGCAGCATGCCCCAGAGTGGCATGCCGTCGAAACTGGTAAGGAGTCCGCCAACAAACAGCGTCACCCCGCTCTGCCGCATGCCTTCTGCCAGCGCGAAGCCACCGCCGAACAGAAGCAGGATGCCCCAGGGGATGCCCCGCTGTATGTCAGGCCATGCGAACAGCGCTTTCCCTTTCTCTCCGGGGAGGAGAAAGAGAAGCACGGCGGCCGCCAGCGCGATGCTGGCGTCGGTGAGCGCCGGGAAGATATCAGTCAGTCCCGCAACGCGCAGGAAACCGAGATCCAGCGGGGCGCGGAACACCCATCCCGCTGCGGTGAGAATGAACACGCCCAGAACCAGTCGTTCGACACGCCGCAGCGGACCGAGTTCGCGCAGGGAGGCGCGTATCGCTGTCCGCCCGCTCTCATGCACGGCCACACCCTGCAGACGCGTGGTGGGCAGCAGGCGCACGAGCAAAATCCAGGTCACCGGCAGGAAAATGGCGACGAGCGGGAGTCCGAACAGCATCCATTGAACGAAACCGATGGGGGGAGCTTCCGGGTACATCTGTGTCAGCACGCCGGCAAGCACGCTGTTCGGTGGCGTACCGATCAGTGTCCCCGTCCCGCCGATACTTGCCGCATACGCGACGCCGAGCAGCAGCGCCACGGCGAAACGAGGAAAGGAATTCGAAGCGTCCGGCGGGCGCATCTGTTCGATCACGGCGAGGGCGATCGGCAGCATGAGCATGACCGTTGCCGTATTGGATATCCACATGGAAAGAAAGGCGGTAGCCAGCATGAATCCGAGCACCAGCCGTGCAGGCCCGGATCCAACGAACATGATGACGCGCAATGCGATGCGGCGGTGCAGCCCGCTGCGCTCAACACCGAGTGCGAGCACGAAGCCGCCGAGGAAAAGGAAGACCAGGTCATGCGCGTACGGTGCTGCGGCTTCGCGAACGCTCATCAGGCCGAACAGGGGAAAGAGCAGGACGGGGAGCAGGGCGGTAACGGGGATCGGCAGGGCTTCGGTCATCCACCACACGGCCATGAGCGCGGCGATGGCGAGCACCTGCTGACCGGACGGACCGAGCGCCGCGGGAGGGGGAAGGAGAAGAATGACAGCGAAGAGCGCAGCGCCGAGCAGCAGCCCGATACCGCGAAGAAGCGCAGGCGACTGTACGCTCTGCGCGGCCATCTCAGGTCAGGACATGCGTTTGAAGGAAGCTGCGGATGGCGGTATTGAAACGAACCGGCCGTTCGAGGCAGCAGAGGTGCCCGGCATTCGGTATGACGTTCATCTCCCCGTTGCGCAGCACGCCGTGCATGGCTTCCGCCTCCGCCGCGGGGATCAGCACGTCTTCTGCGCCGCTTATCACGCAGACCGGAAGTCTTGTCTCCGCCAGTGCCGTCATGGAATCCGGACGCGCCGCCATCGCTTCGAGCATGCCCGCGGTGCCTTCCGGTGTGGCATGCTGCAGGATGTCCTCCACGCAGCGCACGACTTCCGGGGCGGATGACACGGTGGTTTCACCGAGCAGCTTTCCCAGCATTTCGTCTCGCAGTGCCTGCAGTTCGCCAGCGCGCACACTCTTCGCCTGCCGCGTGCGGTTCGCACGTCCGGCGTCGGAATCCGCGGTGGCACGCGTGTTGGCGAGCACGAGTCCGGTGAGTCGCTCCGGGTGGCGTCGCAGGATTGACAGTGCGATGTAGCCACCCATGGAACAGCCGCACACCACGGCGCGGTCGATGCCGCGGTCGTCGAGCAGTTTCACCGCCATGTCCGCCGCGTCATCGAGAGAAAATGTGTCCGGGAATGCGCCCCCGCGTCCGAAACCGGGGAGGTCGAACGTCAGGACGCGGAAGAAGGTGCTGAGATCGCGACGCTGGGCGCGCCACATGCTTGAATTCAGGGGAAAGGCGTGGATGAACAGGAGCGGCAGCCCGCTCCCGTCATCCGTGTAAAATGCTGGAAGCATGATGTTCAACCTGTCAGTACTCTGTCATTTCTTGGCGAAAGGCACATCGCGGATGTGCTGGTAGGACACGTCGAATTCGAGATATCGGTCCGCGCCGCTGCCCTGTACCATTTTTCCGTCCGTGCCGCGCTTGACGAGAAGACGGAAATAATAATAGCTGCTGCCGCGGCTCAGACGGCCGTAGACGACTTTCCCGGTGTTGACCGCGGCATTGGTGATGCTGACTTCCTGGTTGGTATAGG
>CAJXSA010000040.1 GCA_913060595.1 uncultured Ignavibacteria bacterium | reverse complement strand
CGGACTCATGCGAACGTCGTTCGTGATGACGCCGGTGAGCGTCACCTTTCCGGGCAGATCGCTCCACTGCAGCAGCATGGCCGGCTGCCGCCTGAGTTCGTCTGCCGTGCGCAGCATACCGCAGAGCAGAAGAAGGAAAAGGAGAACGGCGTCACGCAGCGGCCGCAGTGCACGCCACCGCGCCGCCGCGGCGCTGAACCCCGCGGAAAGGGCGAACACACAGCAGCAGGCATGCAGCAGCACCGACGCGCGAATCGGGAAATGCCACTGCAGCAGAATGCCGAGTGCGAACAGCAGAAGGATGCGCATGGCGGGGAGTCCCGCGATGCGGCGCCATGAATGATACACGAGCGTTCTCCCCGAACGTGGGTGTTATCCCTGGAGAAAGCTACGTATCGCGGGAACGAGATGCGAGATGGAAGTGACTGACCTCACGGGGAAATCCCCGTGGTTTCCGAACAGCAGCAGGGGAACGGGATGGCGGGTGTGCGTCTTGATGCCGATCTCCTCGAGATTGCCGTGATCGCTGGTCACGATCACGAGCGTGCGCGTGCGGTCCACGTGTTCGTAGATGCCGCGCAGCATGTCGTCGACGTCTGTAAGAGTGGATACGGCGAGATCCATATCCATCGCATGTCCGGCCTTGTCGGTGGTGAAGTACTCGAAAAGTGTGAAGTCGTGATTGTCCGCCACACCGGCCAGTATGCCGCCCGCTTCGCGTGGACGGACCACCGGGGCGTCGGGATGGCCGATCTGCGCCCAGCGCTCGGCGGTGATGTCCGTTGACACGGCGATGCCGTTCTTGAGCGCATCGATATCGCGGAAGGGCACGCCTGCAGTGAGCGCTGCGTACATGCCAGCGACCATGCGGCGGCGCGGGCCGGCGAGATAATCGAAAAAGCGCTGGGGAAAGGCGTTCGCCAGCGCGACAGACAGGCCGTCACCGTTGTCGCAGAGCTGCTCGAAGATGTTGTGCTGCTCTACCACGGGTTTCAGCGTCGAGTAGAGATAGGGACCGAAGTGCTGGCGGATAATGCGTGCAGTGTTTTTGCCCGTGTACAGTGTCGACTGTCCGGTGCCGCTCTGGGGCAGTCCGGGCACGCCGAGATTTGCGTCCGCCGCGACACAGATGGCTTCGGGGGAAGTGATGCTGCGGCGTCCGAGAGAGGGGAGGTCCCCCAGCAGGGAGCGCAGGAAGGACATGGGCGCAGCGAAAAGGGGATTGCGCCGCGGATCCCTCGCGCCGAGTCCCACACCGTCGAGAAAGACGAGCAGCACGCGATTGCGACGCGGCTCAGTCATCGGCGTACTCTGACTTGCTTTTGAGCATGATTGTGACCGGACCGTCGTTGACCAGGGCCACGTCCATCATCGCGGCGAATTCACCGGTCGCGACGCGACCGTCCCCGAGCAGGCCGCGCAGTTCCGCAACGAACAGCTCGTAGAGGCGCTCCGCCAGTGCCGGTTCCGCGGCATGACCGTAGCTGGGTCGGTTGCCCTTGCGTGTGTCCGCGTGCAGAGTGAACTGAGAAACGACAAGCGCACTGCCACCCGTGTCCTCGACAGAGAGATTCATCTTCCCGTCCGCATCGTTGAATATGCGCAGTCGTGAAATGCGCGACGCCAGGTACCGGGCGTCTTCATCGGTGTCGCCGTGGCGCACACCGAGCAGGACGAGCAGGCCGGGACCGATGTCGCCGGTGATGCGGGAGTCGACGGTGACGGATGCGCGGGAAACGCGCTGGATGAGCAGACGCATGAGGCCTCGTGCCGGGTGAAACAGTTCAGGTGGTGGACGATGCTACAGGGAATGTACGCAGCAGAGGGGAAACGACGCTAGGTGAAGAGTTTATGCTTGATGCTGTCCATCTCCTCGACGATGCGCCGCAGCATGTCATTGTCTTCCGCCTCGGCCATCGGGTAGTAGTCACGCTCGGTCTCCTCGATGTAGCGGAACGGGTTGCGCTTGACGCCGAACTCGAGGCAGCGGTAGTTGTCGAGGCGCTCGGCGAACTTCACGATTTTGCAGTCGACGCTTGCGAAACGAAGACGCTCGATATACGCGTGGTCTTCCTGCGTGCGCTGCACGCCGAGCAGGTGGATGTTTTTCGTCAGGACTTCGACGATGTAGGAGATGTAGGCGTTGAAATTGTACTTGATGACTTCCGCCGTGATGATGTCACTGTCTTCGAGGACGTCATGCAGGAGGGCGGCGCTGATGACATCGCCGTTGTAGTATTCGAGTTCACGGATCACGATGGAAGCCACGCGTGAGAGATGCCAGAAGTACGGTGTCGAATCGTTGCGCAGCTGATATTCGTGCACGCTGCCGGCCATCTCGAATGCACCGAGCACGGTGGTCAGATCCACCGGATCGACACGCGTGGAGATGTCCTGGATGAGATCTTCCCGCGTGTACCTGGTCTGGTTATAGAGGGGGATACTGGCGTTCATCGTTTGCGAGGCAAAAAAAACCGGGACATCGTTCGACGATGTCCCGGTTTTCCATGCGGAAAATCAATACCGGTTTTTAATACGTGCGAAGATGTCCTCCACCGTCATCTTGTCGCCGGAAATGGTAATGCTGCGCCACTCATCGGGGAAGGTTTCTGCACCGTCCCAGGTGCCCTGGCCGCCGGAGTTCGAGTATTTGTAGAGCAGTTCGCCCTCGTCGAGTTCGACGATCAGCGTCCATGCGTTGTCTCCGAAGTTCTTGTCACCGTTTTCGCCGTTGTCCCACATCCGGATGGTGTTGGGTTCCATGTTCGCGAGTTCCTTGCGGTTCCCCGCGAGGAACACGGACGTGATGGCTTCGCGATCGACGAGTCGGCAAACGAAGGTGACCCGCGTGCGCTTGCGCGGCGCGGTCCAGTCCGGCTTGTATTCGGAGGGATTGACGAAGGACGAAAGTGTCGCCGGCTTGGACATGCCTGCCAGGGTGTAGCTCTGTGCGAGCATTGTGCGGTAGGCTTCCTCGAACGGCTTGGGACTCATGTTCATGACCGAGTTCTTGTTGAACGCTTCCATCCAGTGCGGACTGGTCGCGCCGTAGAAGAAGTTGAACGGCTGCGTCGTGAAGCTGTCGATGTATTCCTCTGTGGTGGCCGCTGCGGCGCTGCCGCTGATGCCTTTCCGTGTCTGGCGGAGGTAATCCCAGGCTTTGTTCGTTTCGCGCGTGCCGATCCACTGGTTGAACTTGCCGTTGAAGCGGGAGCCGGCGGCGAGATCCTTGATGGCGTCGAAGTCCGCCGGACGATGCGGCGGAACGCCGCGCATACGGTTGCCGTGGATATACTCGGACATCGTGACCGACACCACGGTGCGGCTCTTGAACAGCTTGTTGAGCTTGCGGTAGATGCCGTTGATAATGCCCTTGCCGTCGATGTCCCTCTGATAATGCGCCCATGCGTCGTCACCGTCGATGACCACTGTCACCAGGGCGTGCTTCTTCGGGTTGTTGGGCGCCATGGCAAGGACGTTCTCGATGAAATCGTCCGCGGAGTTTTCCGCGTAGTAATTGCGGTACACCCAGTTGACGCGGTTGGTGAGCAGACCGTTGGCGAAAGCGCCGTACATGGTCTTGTCGTCCACCGTCACCATGTAGGGCAGGGTGCTGGGCAGATTCTTCGGTGCGCTGTTGGCCAGCACCTGCTCGTCGGACGTGAACCATTCGAAGCCGTTGTCCTTGAGCACGGGAATCACGGCGGGACTGATCGCACCGTACGGCGCGACATAGCCGGTCGGCGTGGCGTTGAAATATTTCTTGTACGCGGCCAGGGACATCTTCAGCTGGGCATCGGCGTCCTCGGGATGCGCATAGGTCGCGGGAAGATTGATGTTCGGGTCCGCCTCTTTAGCGACGTCCGAGTTGATGAGCAGCGGTAGCACGGCGTCGGAGTAGGAGGTGGCCGCGAGTTCGAGCTGTCCGATCATCGCCTTGGCATTGAACTGCGCCTTGTCGAAAGCCGGCACGATGCTTGCCATCACGTACCAGATCGACGCCACGATGCGTTCGCAGTCATCCTCGGTGATTTCACGCTTCAGGTAGTACTTCCCGTCACTGCGGAAGGAGACGAGATCGCGCATGTCGAGTGAACGGTAGATGCGCGTGCCCGTCTGGATCAGGGGGACGCGGCGCTCGTAGAACTCGGTGTCGAAGTTCGTGAAGATGGCCATGAACTTGAGCAGGCGGAGCTCCTGCGTGGTGTAATTCGGGTTGCCGTTGCTGTCGCGCCATTTTTCGTACAGCGCCGTCAGCTCGGGATAGCGGTGCAGGCGGACCTGGCTCATCGTGAATGCATTCCACTCATTCTTGTAGAGCACGGCCTTGTCCTCTTCGCTCAGCTGTTCGGCCGGGGTCAGGCAGGCGTCGATCCAGGGATCGGTCTTGCCCTTCATATCGCGAAGGAAGCGCGCGCCGTCCATGTCTGCGTACCGCGGATTGTTCGGACGGTACTTCTCGATGTAGGGTTCGAGGCGCTTGACGTAAATCTCCTGCACCTGCCAGAGCAGCGTCGGCGAGAGCACCGCCGTCGCGTGCACGTTCGGGTAGCGTTGAATCACGTCGGCCAGCTCGAAATAATCGCGCAGCGCGTGCTGGCGCACGAAGGGAGCGACGATATGATCCTTCTCCACGTCGTAGTAGAGCGGGAGATGATGGCGGAACACCATGTTGAGAAACACAGTGCCGCCTTTCTTGGGATAGGAGTCGTTCAGGTTCTTCCGGACCGGGTACCCCTGTGTCAGGAGCTTGCCGTCTTCCCCGATGGAAACCAGCGAGTTGAGCCGGCGGCCGTCGACCGATTCGAAGGTGAGGGGGTTCTTGGGATCAATCGCTATGCTGCTGCCGTCGACCATGTAGGCATACTGGTAGGTGCCGGGGAGAAGGTCGACCGTCACGGTCCAGCTGCCGCCCTCGGACTTGCTCATGGGGTCGGCTTCGGTGGACCAGGCATTGAAATCACCGACGAGGGAAACGGATGAAGCATCGGGATTTTCAAAGTTGAAGGTAATGCCGTCACCGCTTTTCGAGGGCTGGGCGTTTGCCAGGACGGATACAAACAGGGTAGCAACCAGCAGGTGGAAGAAGCTGCGTTTCATAATACTCCGCAAAAAACTATGAAGGTGACTACGATATCTCGGGGTTGTGTACACGATGTGCCATCAGGAGGTCAAACTACTTTTTTATCGCTTGAAATGCAACAAAATCAACGGTGTTACGGCAACGCTGTCTGTCGCTTCTCCCCGTCATACGTCCCGGATGCGCGTGCGGTTCCACACCGCCGCGGCGGGCCGCATTCCCCTTTCCCGCCCTCGCTGTTTTGCGTATGTTTATGGAATTGCATGTGTTTTCCTCGTTTCAGAAAGGATTTTCCCATGGAAATCTCGTCCCAGGTACGTGAAATTATCTCGGTGCTCTCCGCGTATGCACGGAACGGTCTGCGTGACCCGGAGATGCTGGCGCATTTCCTGCAGCACGCAGCGGAACACGGAAAGCACGAAGCGCTGGGCGACCTCTCCTTCACTGCGAAATACCTCACGCGCGTGCAGTCGGCCATCAAGCGTCAGACACCCGAGACGGAACTGTACGCGAAGCTCGAGGAGGAATTCTCCTATGGCGTGCACAGTTTTCACGCGAAAGTGAAGGACTTCGTGGCCGACGCCGACGAGGACTTCCGCGGCATGGCGGAGCGCCACCTGCTGGCGGTCAGCCAGGATGCCCTCCGCCACCTGGTCGGACTCGCCGAGGATTTTGCCTGGCTGAAGAACTGGGAACTGGAAATGTCACAGAACGCACCGGACGACGGGGACGCAGGCTGATGTCCCTTGTCACGCGCTGTACGGAGTTCCTGCGCCTCCACGGCGCTCTCGCCCGCGGCGGCACCCTGATGGTGGCGGCGAGCGGCGGACTCGACTCGACAGTGCTTGCCGATGTCATGGCGGACATCGGCCGCCGCTGGTCTCTGCGGCTGGTGCTCGCGCACGTGCATCACGGACTCCGCGACGATGCAGACGCGGATGCGGCCTTCGTGCAGGCGTTCGCCGAACGGCACGGCGCTGCGTTCGCACTGCGGCACGTCGATGTGCGCGTGGCACTGGAACGGGACGGAGGTTCATTGCAGGCCGTCGCACGTGATCTGCGCTACGCGGCGCTGGAGGCAATGCGCGTGGAAGCGAAGGCTGAGGCCATTCTGCTGGGCCATCACGCGGACGACCAGGCGGAAACCGTCCTGGCGCATTTTCTTCGCGGCAGCGGCGTGCGGGGACTGGCGGGCATGGCAGCGGCGCGCGACGGGCTGCTTCGGCCCCTGCTCGCGGAATCCCGCGACGAACTCGAGCGATACGCAAAGGACCGCGAACTCACCTGGCGCCATGACAGCTCCAACGACAGTGACGCGTACGCACGCAACTCCCTGCGGCACCATGTCATTCCAGCCATTGAGACGCATGCGGGTACCGTTTGGACGAAAAGCGTACTCGACACGGCGCGGCTCTTCCGTGCACTCGACACCTTTCTCGAAGGGCATGTCGCGCAGCTTGCGGACGCCGCGCTGCATCGTCGCGGTGAGGCCGTATATGTTGCGGTTCAGCCCCTGAAAGGGTATTTTGAGTATGAGCAGTTCGCGCTGCTGCGTCATGCGCTCACCCGTCTGCGCGGCAACGCGGCCCTTTTCGATGAAGTCCTTTCCCTGCAGCATCTTATCGATGCCGCGACGGGAAATGCCGCCGTCCTGCGTGACGGCTTTCGCGCTTTCAGGGAACGGGATGCCATTGTCATCAGCGGACCGGAGGATCCGCCGGCGCAACACCCGGTGACGCCCGGTTCGGCGGTGCACTATGGTGTGGCGGAGTTCACCTTTCAGCGCGTTTCGCGGGAGGACGTTCGTTTCCATCCTGACCCGTCCGAGGAATTCATCGACCTCGAGCGCACAGGCAGCGCGCTCACCCTGCGCGCGTGGACGGAAGACGACCGCTTCGATCCTATCGGCGGCCGCCGCGGCGCGCACGTCGGGCGCTTCCTCGCCGCCGCGGGCTTTTCCGCCCTCGCACGACGGAACATACCGGTGCTCAGCGGCGACAGCGGAATCGTCTGGGTGTGCGGGGTCCGTCTCGACGCGCACGCGGCCCTCCCGCGGCAGGGCGGCAGTCCCGCCCGACTCAGCTTTATTCAACAGTTGCAGACCTCATGACTCCCACGGTAGAAATTCCCCCGCATGTCGATATCAAGGGCGACCGCTTCATTCCTTTCATCCCTGTCGGTGACCTCCAGGCACGCATCAGCGAGATCGCGAACTCCATCAACAGGGACATGGAGGGACAGACACCGATTTTCATCTGCGTACTCAACGGCGCGTTCATGTTTTTTGCCGATCTCGTGCGTCAGATCACCATCGACTGTGAGGTGGATTTCCTGAAGCTCTCCAGCTACGGGGAGCGAAAAATCTCCTCGGGCAACGTCGAACTGATCAAGGACCTCAATTGCGAGGTCGAGGGACGCAATATCGTGCTCGTCGAAGACATCGTCGACACCGGGTATTCCATCGATTTCATGAAGAAATGGATCAGCCAGAAGAACCCAGCCTCCCTGAAAATTGTTACATTGCTGCATAAACCCGCGAGCACGAAAATCGCGCATGCGCTCGATTACGTCGGCTTCGAAATTCCTCCGCAGTTCGTGGTGGGTTTCGGCCTCGACTATGCGCAGAAAGCGCGCAATCTGCCCGCGATTTACATACTTGACGGAAACGGTGTTTCCGAATAATCCGTATCACACGCACCGATGACAGATACACGCTTCATGCAAGACAAACTCGATCCCACACTGCACATGGCCGGCGGCAGCGACGACGGCGACAAGAAGTCCCCTGGCAAACAGGACGGCAGGCCGCCCAACCGCCAGCCCGGCCGTCCGCCTGAAGAAAACAACTGGCAGCGCTACAGCAAGGTCTTCCTGACCTGGCTGCTGGTCATCATCCTCGCCTTCGTGGCGCTTCAATTCCTCAACACCAAGCCCGAAGCACCCGCGATCAGCTACTCGCACTACCAGGAATTGCTCGACGGTGAGCGCAGGACACTTGACGACACCGAAGTGAAAATCGTGCGCGCCACTGTCTACAAGTCGAATCTCAACGATTACGAGATGCACGGGTATCTGAACCAGACCATCCCGCTTGTGACGACCGAGGGCAAGAAGGTGGACGAATCTGAATTCATCGTCAACCTCGGCGCGGTGGACTCGGAAATGCAGGCGGTGTGGGTTTCCCGCGGCATCGAGGTCACCTTCGAGGAAAAGGACTCGCAATGGACGCAAATGCTGATCAGTTTCCTCCCCTGGATCCTGATCATCGCCGTCTGGCTGTTTTTCATGCGCCGCATGCAGGCCGGTGCGGGCGGCGGACCGAAAGGACTCTTCTCCTTCGGCAAGAGTCGCGCGAAAATGGTATCCGAGAATGCCATCCGCGTGACGTTCTCCGACGTCGCGGGCGCGGATGAAGCGAAGTACGAACTGCAGGAAGTCATCGAGTTTCTCAAGGAGCCCGGAAAATTCCAGCGCCTCGGCGGCAAGATTCCGCGTGGTGTGCTGCTGCTCGGTCCCCCGGGAACCGGCAAGACCCTGCTCGCCCGCGCGGTTGCCGGGGAAGCGGGCGTGCCCTTCTTCTCGATCAGCGGCGCGGAATTCGTCGAGATGTTCGTCGGCGTCGGCGCCAGCCGTGTGCGCGACCTCTTCGAAAACGCGAAGAAGAATTCTCCCTGCATCGTGTTCATCGATGAAATCGACGCGGTCGGACGCCAGCGCGGTGCCGGACTGGGCGGCGGACACGATGAGCGCGAGCAGACGCTCAATCAGCTCCTGGTTGAAATGGACGGCTTCGAGCAGGGCAGCACCGTGATCATCATCGCGGCCACCAACCGTCCCGACGTGCTCGATCCGGCGCTGCTGCGTCCCGGACGCTTCGACCGGCAGATCGTCGTCGACCGTCCCGACGTCAAGGGTCGCCTCGGCATCCTGAAAGTGCACACACGCAAAATTCCCCTCGATCCGGATGTGGACATCGAAGTGCTGGCAAAGGGGACGCCCGGTCTCGCCGGCGCAGAACTGGCCAACCTCGTCAATGAAGCGGCACTCTACGCCGCACGCCGCAACATGAAATCCGTCACCATGCGTGATTTCGAAGAGGCCAAGGACAAGATCATGATGGGCATGGAGCGAAAAAGCCTCATCATTTCCGACGCCGAGAAGAAAATGACCGCCTATCACGAGGCAGGCCACGTCCTGGTCGCCAAAATGATTCCCGAGGCGGACCCGGTGCACAAGGTCACCATCATTCCGCGCGGACGCGCCCTCGGCGTGACGACGTACCTTCCCATCGACGAAAAACACACCTACTCGAAGCCCTATCTTGAGGCGATGATTGCCTATGCGATGGGGGGACGCGCGGCTGAAATGCTGGTCTTCCAGCAGCTGACGACCGGTGCGGGCAACGACATCGAACGTGCCACCTCGCTGGCGCGGAAAATGGTGTGCGAGTGGGGTATGAGTCCGCTCGGTCCGCTGACCTTCGGTGCGAAGCAGGAAGAAATCTTTCTCGGTCGCGAAATTTCCCAGCATCGCGACTACAGCGAGCAGACGGCCATCGCCATCGACGAAGCCGTGCGCGACATCGTCACGCAGGGCATGCAGCGGGCGGACGATATTCTCAAGGAACACAGGGAGACGCTCGACCGTCTCTCCGATGCGCTGCTCGAGAGGGAAATTCTCGACAGCGAGGAAATCGACATGGTACTGCGCGGCGAGCAGCTGCCGCCGAAAAAGACGCAGGACAACGGCAACGGCAGCAGCGTCGTCAAGGAAGGTGAAGAACGCCTGAAAATCGACCAGGAACGTGCGGATAAAATCCGCAAGGCCGTCGAGGAGATCAAGCGACAGGAAGAGGATCAGAAAGCGCAGGACAAGGATGCATGAACGCGCCTGCTGCTGATTCCGCTGCCCATGTGTCCTTCGAGTTCGAGCTGATGCGGAAAGGCATCCACATGATGTCCCTTTCCATTCCCATCAGCTACTATTTCATGTCCCGTGAGCTGGCGCTGACCATTCTCATCCCGCTCACGCTGCTCTTCATTCTCGGCGACGTGATGCGCACGTATCACGAACCGACGTATCGCCTGTACCACAGGATATTCGGCCGCATGCTGCGGGCGCATGAAAAAACACGCGAGAAAAAGACACTCAACGGCGCGAGCTGGGTGCTGATCTCCGCCACGCTGTGTGTGCTGGTGTTCCCGAAACTCATCGCCATCACCGCATTCGCCATCCTGATCGTCTCCGACACCGTGGCGGCGCTTATCGGACGGCGATTCGGCACGCGGAAGTTCAACGATAAAACGCTCGAGGGATCCACCGCCTTCGTTGTCTCCGCGGCCGTCGTGATCATGTTTACACCGAAAATCGCTCACGCCCCTGTCGAGTATCTCATCGCCATCGTCGCGGCCGTCATCGGGGCGCTGGCGGAGGTCTTTTCCTTCGACATTATCGACGACAACTTCGCCATTCCCATCGCCATTGGTTCTGCCCTGTGGCTTCTGTATGTTTTGCTGTTACCGGAAATGAACGTGTACCTGCTGGATGGCTGACATGAAACGCTTCACGATGCTCGCCATGCTCTCCCTTGCCCTGCTGCTTGCGTCCTGCGGACTCGAGAACAAGGACAACGCGATGGGAGAGAACGACTTCATCACCATTATCGCGGACAGTGCGGATTTCGACGCCATCGAGGATGTGGTGGAGAACGCGTTCGCGCAGCCGTTGTTCACGCCGCAGCCGGAATCCTGGTTCCGCTACCGGCGTTACGATCTCGGCGACCTGCTCGACCACAAGCGTGAGCGCAACATCCTGATCATCGCTCCGATCGACGCGGACAACCGCATGGGCGAATACATGCGCGCCGCGCTGGATTCGTCGGTCAGCGAACTCGTCCGTGCCGGGGAACAGCATGTCTTTGTCAAAAAGGATCTCTGGTACCGCGGACAGACGGTGGTGCACCTCACGGGTCGTTCGCTCGACGAGCTGCGCAATTTCATGGCCACCAACGCCGACCAGCTCGAATACTATTTCAAGCAGGCGTGGGACGAACGGGAAATCGAGCGCATGTGGTCGCTGCCCCGTGAAGAGGACATCGAACAGCGCCTGATGGATGAACATGAATTTTCTCTCGCCGTCATCCGCGGGTGGTTCGTCGCAAAGGACAGCGCGGAAATCAATACCGTGCTTCTGCGCCGCCAGGCCCCTGCCGAAACGGAGCGATGGCTGATGGTCCACTGGGAGGAAACCGGCAACACCGCACTGCTGACGAACGAGCATGCACTCGACACACGCAACCGGCTTACGGAAATTCTCTACCGCACGTACGACGACAGTTCATGGGTGGTCGTCGACACGGTCAATCACCTGCAGTTCGACGAGGTGAATTTCCAGGACCGTTATGCCATCCGCATGAAGGGCCTGTGGCGCATGCACGACTACACGATGGGCGGTCCCTTCGTGAGCTATCTGTTCTATGACGAGGCGCAGGGACGCATCTATTTCCTCGAGGGCTCGGTGTTCGCGCCCAAGTATGAGAAGAAAAAGCTGCTGCAGGATGTGGACGTCATGATCAAGACTTTCTACACCAGGCAAGCCCGGGACGCCGCCGAGGCCTCCTGATGAAGAAAGGGCGCCAGGACATACGGCACTGGGCCGTGTGGGCGGGAAAACTGCTGCTCGCCGTTCTGCTGCTCACCCTGCTTCTCGGGCAGCTGGATGCGGACGCCCTCGCGCAGCTTGCATCCGCCGCGCAGCCACGATGGCTGCTTGCCGCCCTGCTGCTTCTTCTCCCGAATGTCTATTTCCAGTACCGCAAATGGCAGCTGCTTCTCCACAGCGTGTATCCCGCCGTGGAGACGCGCCAGGTTCGCGACTCGCTCCTCCTCGGATTCAGTTTCGGTGTCGTGACGCCCGCGCGCATAGGGGAATTCGGCGGACGAGCCGCCGGGGTGCGCGGCGCGGACCGCCTGACTCTCATCGGTCTGACCGCGGTGGACAAGGTGGCCACGCTCTCCGTCACTCTCACCGCGGGCGCACTGGGCCTGCTCCTTTTCTGTTTCCGCCACCCCTTCATGTCCCCATGGCTGCTGCTTGCGGCAGAAACCGCCGTCGCCATCGCCATTCTCGCATACGCATACCGGCGTCGGCGGAAGGTCCGGACGAGTGCAGTCGCCGCTGACGATGTTTCTGAACTCGGCGCGGATGCCGGCGGAGGTGTCGCGAGGCGTCTGCGGCGGCTCAGGAACGCCCTGCGTTCGCTGGACGGGCGGACGAAGCGCGGCGTGATGCTGTTCTCCGTTCTGTTCTACCTCACGTTCGTTCTGCAGTTTTTCCTTCTTCTGCGGGCGTTCGGTCCGATCGATCCGCTGACCACGCTGGCGGGCATCAGCAGCATCATGCTCATCAAAACACTCGTGCCGCCGCTGACGCTCGGGGAACTCGGAATACGGGAAGGCGTGAGTGTCGTTGTCCTGGGCTGGGCTGGAACGCTGACCGCAGTGGCGCTTGGCGCATCGCTGCTGCTCTTCACCATCAATGTGCTGCTTCCGGGCCTTGCGGGCCTGGCGGTGCTGCTGCGTCGCCCTACGCGAGGCACGGCATGATACCCTATATCTTCTTCACGCTCTTCGCCGCCCTGACCGCGGTGTACATGCTCTTTCTCTTTCGCATGCGCGCGGGCCTTCGCTTCCTGGCGGCGCGCAGCAGGGAGGAGACCGACGGCGTCGCGGCGTCGCTGCCCTCCGTGACCGTTCTGCTTCCCGTGCGCGACGAGGAAGCGGTGCTCCCGCACTGCCTCGCCTCGCTTTCTGCGCAGGAGTATCCCGCTGCACAGCTTGAGGTGCTGGTCGTCGATGACCATTCCTCGGATCGTTCCGCGGATATCGTGCGCACGCGCGCAGAGGAGGACAGCCGTTTTCAGCTGCTCTCCTGCGGGGAAGAGGAGGAGGGGAAAAAAGCGGCGCTCACGAGAGGAGTCTCCGCCGCGCGGGGTGAGATTATCGTGACCACCGATGCGGACTGTCGCCACGATACGCAATGGCTGCGCACCCTGCTGCAGCCGTTTGCAGACGGGGCGGACGTTGTCGCCGGCCCCGTCGTCATCGATACGCGTGCGCGCCTGTTCGCGCGACTGCAGGCGATGGAGTTTCTCGGACTTGTCGGTGTGGGGGCGGGATTCTTCGGCATCGGGTATCCGCGCATGTGCAACGCCGCCAATTTCGCGTACCGTCGCAGCTGTTTCGAGGCCGCGGGCGGCTACGAGGCAAACCGCGGGATACACAGCGGGGACGACGAGTTCCTCCTGCACGACATCGTGTACCGGCAGGAGGGAAAGGCGGAATTCGTGACCGCGCCCGGGGCGCTCGTTCGCACCGGCGCCCAGCAGACAATGCGTGCCTTCCTGCGGCAGCGGGTGCGCTGGGCCTCGAAGGGAAGTCGCTACGAGGATCGGCGCTTCGTGTCCTTCCTCGTCCTGCTCTTCGTGTATTTTCTCTTTGCGGCGGCGGCTCCCGTCGTCAGTGTCACATCAACGGCGGCAGCTCTCGCGGGCATAGTGTTCCTTCTTCTCAAAATTCTTGCGGATGCCAGGGTGCTTTTCGCCGCGGCCGCGCTGTTTCGCCAGCCACTGCGCATTGGCGAGTTCCTTGCGGCTGAGTTTCTGCACGCCTATTATATCGTCGTTGTCTCCATTCTCGGTCAATTCGGGGTGTTCTCATGGAAGAACCGCAGCATGAGGAACGTGTAAGCAATTTCTGGCTCCATGACGGGGAGATTCGCCTGTTCTGGAAGATGAGCAGTTACATGACGGTGTTCTTCGTCCTGTTCACCGTTGCGTATCTCGTCTCCCGACCGCTGCTGTCCTTCATGGACTGGCGCATCACCAATCCGCTGCTCATGCTGATCGCTGCCGTTCTCGCGACACTGTTTCTCCTCTCGGTTTCCGGAAAGCGCAATCTGTGGGATGAGACCGGCCTGCGTCCCGCGCGACAGGGAGGCCGCGACCTTCTGCTGGGATTCACCGTGGCCGGTGTGATGATGGGGGCGCTTGTCCTGCTGGAACTTCTCTTCGGCGGTGCTCGTATCAATTCCGTTCATCTGACGGCGGCCTATGTCGCAGAGCTGCTGCTCCTGAGCCTGTTCGGCTTCACCCTGGTCGGCTTCGCGGAAGAAATCCTCATGCGCGGTTACCCGTTCACGGTTCTGCAGCGGCAGGGCAGCACGGTGCTGGCACTGTTGCTCACCTCGGTGCTCTTCAGCCTCATGCACGGTTTCAACCCGGATATCAGCTGGCTCGGCTTCGGAAACATTTTTCTCGCCGGCATCTGGCTCGGGACTGCGCGACTGGTGACGGGCACGCTCTGGCTGGCAATCGGCATGCACACGGGCTGGAACTTCTTTCTCGGCACGGTTTTCGGCTTCCCGGTGAGCGGGATTCATGAACGCAGCCTGCTCATCACCGAAACGACCGGACCAGAGATTCTGAGCGGTGGGAATTTCGGTCCCGAAGGCGGCCTTCTCGCCACCGCGGTACTCCCCCTCGGCACCGGTGCGCTGCTGCTGCCGTCCGTCCGTCGCTCCCTCGGCGCAGTACCGCCGTCGCATTCACAGGAAACGAACGAGGATACCCCCTGATGCATACACGTCATTTTCTCCTGCTTCTTTTATTCATGCTCCCTGTGGCGCTGCCGGCGCAGTGGATCAACGATTCCGGCATCAACACCGTCATCGATGAGGGCATACAGGACACGTACAACCTGCGCTTCGAGAAGGCCGATGCGGCGTTCCGCAAGGTGGTGCAGCGCTATCCGGACCACCCGTCGGGACATTTTTTTCTCGCCATGGTCGAGTGGTGGCGCATATTGATAGATCTTGAGAACGAGTCCCGCGACGACCGTTTTCACGACATGCTCGACCGCGTGATCGATCTGTGCGACGAGCGGCTGGACCGGAACGAACGAGACATCGCCGGACTGTTTTTCAAAGGCGGTGCCATCGGTTTCCAGGGACGGCTGCATGCGAACCGCAAAAGCTGGGTGAGCGCCGCCACGCGGGGCAAGGAAGCCCTGCCCGTGGTGATGGACGCCGCGGATATCGCGCCTGACAACGCGGACCTGGCCTTCGGCACCGGCATATACGATTACTACGCGGCCGTTCCGCCCGCGCGGCACTCG
>CAJXSA010000039.1 GCA_913060595.1 uncultured Ignavibacteria bacterium | reverse complement strand
TCGGCACTGACGAAACTCGCGGAGCAGTATGTCGCGAAGCGAAGCGCAGACATGCGGACGTCATCCAGCCACTGCTGATCCGGTGCGAAATTATACTCTTCCTTGAAATACTCGAGCGGCGGATGGTCGAATGTCCACATCCTGCCGTTGTCGAAACGCTGGGCTTTGATGCTTTCCAGCTTCGCCTGTTTGGCTTTCTGATACGGGGTCAGTTCCTGCGTGCTGCTGCAGCCGGCGACAAACACCAGGGCCACGAGCAGAAGCATACCTTTCTGAACAATGGTTCGCATGTCGTTACCTGTAAGTGAGACGTAGTGAGCGCTGTGTTCTCCCATCGGGAGGCATCAGATAAAGTACAAATTTTCTCCGAATTCCCGTCCATTTCAAAGGATACGAATTCTCCGTGATGAAGTTGCATGGCCGAACAGAAACGCGGGATTCATCCGCCCGTGCCCTCCTGCCCCGACTTCAGCGCCGAGGATCGAAGGATACGCAGCCGGATGAATCCCGCGCATCAGAAAAGAAAGAACCGTGCCTACTTGAGATTCGGCAGGGCACCGCGTTCGAGTTCTCTCGCCACGCGCTCAGCCTTGAAGATATGGCGCACCGCTTCGAGAATGCCGGCAGAATGCACCGACACCGTCCGGTTGCCCATGTCCTCGGCAAAAATGACGTCGCCGGGGAGACTTTCGATGTTCCCGTCGAAAATCAGCCCGACCACTTCACCGGCGCTGTTGATCATCGGACTGCCGCTGTTGCCGCCGATGATGTCATTCGTGGACGCGAAGTCCAGCGGCGTGCTCATGTCGAACTCCGCCGGCGGGTTCTTCCAGCGCTCGGGAAGCTCCCATGCTTCTTCGCCCGGGAAGGAATAATGACGGTCGTACATGCCGTAGAACGTCGTGTGCGCCGGCGCTTTCGTACCATTGTACTCATATCCTTTCACGACGCCGTCAGCGAAACGCAGCGTGAACGTCGCGTCGGGCGGGATGCTGGTGCCGTACACATCGAACAGTGCCCGTCCGAGCAGTGCGCGGTTCACCTGGTCCTGCGTGCTGGTTTCACGCGCGACGCGCACAGCTTCCTGGTAACGCGGAAGCGCCATGCGGGCGGCGACGATGAAAGGATCTCGCGCCTGTGTCACGCTGGCAGGAGCCCCGGAGACCATTCCGCTCACCGAGACGGAATCGTTGAGGCTGCTCCCGCTGATCAGTGCCGACGCGGCCTGCGCCGGGCTGCGGCCCTGGAGCAGCGTCTGCACCACGGGATCCTCGTTGCCGAGCAGGCGAACCATCGCCTCCAGCTGCTTCTCCAGAGTCAGGCGATCGAGGTCCTGATCCGTCGTAATCGCGCTGGCCAGGCTCTTCTTCACGAGCGCCAGCTTGTTGCCCTTGTAATTGTCCCCGCGCTCGTCTTCGGGCTTCTCGAGTTCCGCTGCGAGCGTTGCAAGCTGCGCGGCCTTTGCAAAATAGGCCGACACGCCGAGTCCGTTGCTGCGGAAGCCGTACAGTTCCGGGGCGATGGCGCGCGTCGCCATCCGCGTTTCCGCGATCTCGTCCCACACATGACCATATTTCTCGGCGAGTTCCGGACGCTTCATCACTTCCGCCTTGAACTGCCGATCGAAATCACGGCGGCGCTGCATCAGCACGTCGTTGCGCAGACCGTCGAGTCTGCCCATGTAGGCCTTCTGGCCGTTGGCAATGCTGAGCACGTCCGTGCGCATTTCTTCCTTCTTGTCCGGGTGCATTTCGGTGTAGCGCAGCAGCACTTCCATGCGGCCATTGAGGAGATTGGAAATGAAGGGATACTGCACATCACGATAATACTCGAGCTGCTCGGTGGTGCTCAGGCGATTGGTGCTTCCCGGATTGCCGACGACGAACACGGGCTCGCCTTCGGCTGCGCCGGCCTTGCTCCAGTTGTAGAAATGATCCGGCTTGTAAGGCTTGCCATCGTCGTCGTACACGCGGAAGAACGTGACGTCCAGGCCATAACGGGGATAGGTGAAGTTGTCCCATTCACCGCCGAAATGCGCGACCTGGATTTCCGGCGCGAGCACAAGGCGCACGTCGTCATACCGCTTGTAAATGTACAGCGAGTATTTGCCTCCGTTGTAGAGCGTTACCACCTGCGCGCGGTTTCCGGTCTCCTCTTCCGCGGCGGTGCGAATCGCGTCGATCTTGGCATCCCGCGCTTCGAGACGTGCTGCGGGATCCTCAACAGCGTCCATTGCCGTCTGCACGTCGGCGGTCACGTCGCGGATGTCCACGAGCTGCTCGACGAAGAGATCGGGCACCTTGCGCTCATCCTCGAGCGTCTCGGCGAAAAAGCCGTTGTCGAGCAGCTGTTCGCCTTCCTTCTGCACGTCCACCAGCGGCGAACGCGAACAGTGATGGTTCGTCATGACCAGTCCGTCGGCGCTGACAAACGAGGCGGAGCACCAGGTGGCGAAGCGCAGCGCGGACATGCGCACGTTGTCGAACCACTCCTGGCCGGGATTGAAATTGTAGGTTTCCTGAAGGTACTGTTTGGGAGCGTCCTCGAACGTCCACATGCGGCCGCTGTCGAAGGGACCGGCTTTTACGTTCTCGAGCTTCTCCTTTTTTGCCATCTCATATGACGACATGCTGCCGCTGGAGCCGCAACCGGCCAGCAGAACAACGGTCATCATGACGGCGACGGAACGAAAAACGTTGCGTAGCATCATGTTCATGAAATTCCTTTTTGTATGAGGATACAATGGATGGATTTGCTTCTGCAGCAATGAGTAAAATACAAAATTCTCTTTAGAATCGTCCCCCGTTTCAACGGTCACGGACGCTGCAGGTATCGCTCGGGTATCGCTGCCCCCTCGCGCTCCTCATCCCAGAGCACGCTCACGATCCACCACCGGCTGCCGTCATGATACAGCTGAATGCTGTTGATGCCACGGGTGAACGGGACGGGATCATGGAGCTCATGATAGCTTTCGTACGTGCTGAAAACGTGCGCGATATGTCCGAAGCGTTCCACCCGCCGCCCGACCTCTTTCTCATGAAAACTGCGCGTGGTGAAGAACTGCGTCGCGAATCGTATGTATTCCTCGATGGAAATCGTTCTCAGCGTGACATCCTTCGCCCCCTTCCAGATGACGGGCCGCAGCTTCGCCGTATCGGTGAACAGTCCGCGAAGCCGATTCCAGTCCGCCTTTTTTCCTGCCGTACCCGAAACCGCGGCGTACAGGGCCGTGACGATGGCATCGATCGACGCCCCGTCGCTGCCACGGAAAGAACGTTTCTCCCCGGTCCCCGCCTGCTGAGATGCCGTTGCCGTTGACATGAGGAAGATCACGAGCAGCAGAATGGAACAAACACGCATGGCAGCCTCCGGTATGAAGAGATATACCCCGGTATTCGCAGAAATCTCGGAAAAGTTGCTCCTGGGACGTCGATTCGCCCTACCAGTCCCCTGACAGCACCAGCGCGACCTGGTGATTGTTGAAATCGTGATACGCGTTGTTCGACTGATTCCGTATAAAGTTGTACGCGAGACCGATGGAAATCCCTTTGCCCGCATGGTTTCGGAAAAATGGATACAGGGCCTGCAGTCGAAGCAAAAAACGCCTGTCGCGGCGCTGAGAATCACCGCTCAGGGGTGCGCCCGAGAGATCGGTCGCGGTGCGGGGATACGCCTTTGTCAGATATGCGATGGAATTCATTGTTCTGATCCCTCCCGGGAGTGTTCCGTCGAAGCTCAGGCGATACTCGTTCGCCTGGTACCCATAGCGATCGTCGAAAATCTCGTCCTCGCTGAGTCCGAGAAAAGCGTCCTCACGCACATAGCGTGCGTCGCTGGACGGATTGCTGCGCCGGAGCCACGAGATGGTCAGCGGAGCTTGCGGCAAGACCTTGAAGACGAGCCCTGCCGACAGCACGAACTGCGTCGTCGACGGCGTGGAAAATCGCGAAATAACCGGAACCGGTGGCTTGACCCCGCCCTTCCCCTTCCCGGGTTTGCCGTCCTGCACCCAGAGCGTGTCGCTCACACTCCGTGTGTAGATTTTGTGTCCCGCGTCGAGTGCCCCAAAGACATCCACACGGTCGGCAACGGACAATCCGGTCACGACGCCGCCGTTGAGCTCGATATGCGTGAACTGTTCGAGATTCGGGTAGCGCTTGTACTGCGTGGTGAAATGCCATGTGCTCATCAGCGTTCCCGTGAGATGCCTGCGGAGCCTGAGCAGAATCGACCCTCGCTGGAAGTCGTAGAAATCCCAGTTGTCGTGGTCGAAGCGCGCACCGAGCTGGGGGATGACGAACAGGTACGTGACCAGGCTGTCGCTGAAGATGGCGGTCTCCTCTGCCGGAAAGGCTGCCGCTATCACAGCCGGCGCTGCAGGACCGGATCGTGCAGGAGAACGGACTGATCGCGCGTACGGATCATACACTCGACCGATGTCCGGCGCATCATCGTCGCTGTCGAGATAATCAAGCTGTATCTGTGAATACCCGCCGACGGTATGCACGTTGTATGTCCTGTCACTGTAAGTGCGAAACAGAACCAGCGCACCGTAATAGTACCCCTGCAGATACGCACTGCCCTGCTGCGTTCCGGCCGTCAGCGCTCCGAACAGCGCGTGATAGACGTCCTCCCGTTTCTCGTAGAAAGAAAAACTGTTGTCGTCGTACATGCTCGACGTATACAGGGAAAAACCGACCTGGGCATGCGCTGAAAACGGAAGGATGCACAGGAATGCGATCATCAGTCGCGCTCTCATCACTCTGGCCCTCCTTTTCCATCGCGCGCGAAACGCACGGTTTTGGCCCAGGTCATCCCCTCCTTCCGGATCACATCCATGTACAACGCCTTCGCCACGACCACCAGCCAGAGCTGAGAGTAGACCAGGTACATAGCGCCGATAAGGAGAAAGGCAATGAAGCTGTCCTCGTGATCATAGGAGAGCGCCAGCATGATTTCCGCGTAGAAAAGCACCACGGCCATGATCCAGACCAGGGTATAGGGACCCGGCAGAGGAATGGCGATCACACCGGTCGCGGCAAGAATGAAGAGCAGATCGGAGATGACGATGGCGACGAAGAAGATGTAATAGAGCGCGACGGCGTTGAACACTTCGAAACGCAGCCGACGGCTCCTGAGCGCCTTCCATTGCCCGAGGAATTTCTTCGATACGTAATTGTTGCCGCGCACCCATCGTGTTCGCTGCCTGATCCAGACGCTCCAGGTCTCGGGCTCCTGCTCGAATGTCACGGAATACGGGATGAACTTGATTTTCCAGCCCTGCATGTACATGCGTATGCTCAGCTCGGAATCTTCGGTGATGGCGTCTTCATCCCAGCCGCCGAGTTCTTCGATGATCTCCCTGCGGATGACGAAGTTCGTGCCGGGCAGCGTCGCGATGCGCATCATTTTCCACCGACCCGCCTGAAGGATGCCCTGAAAACTCAGGGTTTCGATATTGATGAAACGCGTGAGCAGGGTACGAGTCTTGTTCACCGTGCGGAATTTCCCGAGTACGGCACCGAGTTCGGGATGACGAACGAGCTGCACGGTGAGATAGCGCAGAGCGTCCGCTGCCGGAGTATTGTCGGCGTCGTAAACGGCGATCACGGGAAAACGGGCGCGTCGAAAACCGAGATTCAGCGCACGGGACTTCCCTTTTCCGCCCTCTCCCGCGGGTACGTCGAAGCAGATGATGCGCGGATCCTCCATAGCGTGCTGCCGGACGATGTCTCCTGTCCTGTCCGTCGACCCGTCGTTGATCACGATGATCTCCAGTTTCTCTTCAGGGTAGCTCAGCGCGCGCATCGCGCGCAGCGTCGCATCGATGACGACGTCCTCATTATGCGCGGGAATGAGGATGGACACTCCCGGGAGTTCCTGTGCTTCCGCGTCCGTGTCCACATTCCGCCGCTCCTTCATCGAAGACACATGGTGAAAATATCCTGCGAGGGTGAGCAGCAGCTGCCATCCGATCATGAACCAGATGAGGATGACCGCAAGGACGAACAGTCCGTTGACGATGATTTGCAGGATGTCGGTCATTGTGCGCTCCCTGCCTGAGGCGGCGCTTCCGGCAGCGGATCCCGCCGGCGCCGCACACGAGAAAGAAGGTACAGCAGCAGGAGCAGAACCAGCGCGACGGCGCCGAAAAGCACAATAAATGTCGAGGACCAGAGACTGGTCAGGTCAATGCCGTGGGAGACCGTCCCGCTGGTGATGATCTGCACCCGGTGTTCGCCCGCGGGCAGCTGCACACTGTAGCGCTCGATGCCCTCGCGTATGGGAAATTCCTTCTTCTCGCCGTCGAGTAGTATCTCCATGGGTTTCTTGTTGATCGTCACATAGCAGCGCTCATTGCTTGCGTAGGTGAAGGACACGCTTCGCTCTCCTTCGTCAAGCGAAAGCAGCGTCCCGGTGCAGGAAAGCAGCGATGCATGCAGCACGCCGGAGGCGAACAATTCTTCCCCCTCCGATTCCAGCTGCACACGATGCCGTCCCGCGGGCAGCAGGAAACGTCCGTCGCCCGCGGCCGTCCTCAGCGCGCCGTCGACCAGTATATATTTCTGTCCCGCCCGCAGCTGCAGCGTAACCGCATGCGGGGCATACACCTCGTATCCACCCGGAATGTGCCTGAGTTCGACCTTTCCGGTCGATGCATAACTGAGCAGCGGGAAGTCGTGGGGATTGACGCTTGACTCGGCGTAGACCACCGTGCGAAGGACTTCGCTGCTGCTCACGTGATAGAGGGCGAAGGCCTCGATGCCGGACTGCACCAGCGTCGGAAATGCCGTGGGTCTGTCCTCGTTCCGGAAAGTGAGGATGTTGATGTCGAGCATGAAGTCGTCACCGAGCAGAGCCCGGTACGTGTCGGCGATCTCGTGATAACGGCGCGGATCCTCCGACCAGCGCGCCATGGGGTCCTCGACGATGAGGGTAAAAGGATACTCCTTTTGCAGAGCGATCAGGCGCTCCATGTCGACGCCCTGTGAGGCACGCAGTCCGGGCGAGCCCAGGTTGTCCAGCATAGTCACGAGCACGGCGAATCCGGGACGTTCGCGTCGTATGTCATGGGCGAGCTGCAGCAGGCGCCGGTGCATTTGCACGACGACATCGACCCGGTAGTCTTCGAACAGACGCAGCGCGCGTGCGTTGTCTTTCCAGAAATACGGACTGTCCGCGTCGAAGAGCAGCGCGGGATCGAATCCGCGGAGACGCGCAAACTCCCTGCGCGCGCTGGGATGCATCGGGGCGTAATTCCCCGGTTCGGCCGCGCCGCGTACGTCGGATTCGAAGTACGTTTCCCCGATATTCACCCCGTCGAAATCGTGCCTGCGAAGAAAGCTCCCGAATTCACGCATCATGGCCGCAACACATGCGGAATCCGTCATTGCAAGGGGATACCGCCATGATGCGCGGTTGTCCTGTCCGTACACGTTCTTTTCACGCCACTCCGGGTGTTCCTCCCAGAACTTGTGACTGATCTGCGGCGGCTCGAGCCACGCGTATACGAGAATGCCGTTTTCATGACAGAGCCGGATGAGGCGTTCGTAGTCATAGGTATACGTATGATAGTCGTGCCAGCTGCCCACATAAATGGCGCGTACGCCGTGTTCGACCCAGCGGCGGACCAGCGACTCGACGGGAATGGCGCTGCGGAAGCCCGGATCGAAATACATCTCCAGCGCGTCGCGCCGTATGACGGGATGCAGGTCCATGTCCTTCGCAAGATACTGCAGGAAAAAGGGATACCGGCTGTACCCCATATCACTATGAGGATCGAAACGCGTCCCGAGGTACAGGAACCGCCCTTCGCCGAAGCTGCGGCCCATCACCACGGGAGCCTCTGTCTCGGGGTCGGAAGCATATACCACGTCGTCTGCCTGCACTTCGAACTTCCGGAACGGTGACGGATCGTGCCACTGAACCGCGTCTTCGGGGTACAGGCGTTCACGCAGTCCGGTGAGACGCACGGTTGTCCCGGTATATTTCACACCGAGTTCAAGGGAAAACTCATTGTAGCCGTCAGTAACTGCCAATCCGCCGCCACGCACCCACTCGACCAGTTCGCTGAACTGGGGATTTTCCAGGCGCTCCACGGCTGCGTACGGGACGATGAGCAGCCGCGTTTCCGCCGCATTGAACGGCGCCCCCAGGTGCAGGGTGTCAGCGTCGACACCGAGAAAACCAAGTGCGCGGACGAAGCTCTGCTGATCACGCATGCCGCCGCCGGTCACCGTGGAGTCCCAGAGCACCGCAGCGCGGAGTTCCTGACGCGCATCCTCCTCTTCGAACAGGGCGTCATACCAGGAACGCAGCCGGCGCGCGATTCCGTCGAACATTCCTTCATCGTACTGGCGGATTTCTGTCGGCGTCGCGAGGTACAGTGCACCGTCTTCGAGCGTGATCTCCCGTTTGACCACCCCGGTCATGCGGCTCGCCGACACCTCGGTGCGCAGCAGATCTCCGTTGCGTGCGAACCAGTATTCACGCAGGTACTGGTCCCTCAGTTCGATGGAGATTTCCCCACCGCCGGTGAGTATGGCCTTGTCCTGCAGCTGCACGCGATTGTACGCGCGCTGCGGATCCATGAAGCGATAGCCAAGTTCGCGTATGCCGCGCACGAGACGGCGCAGGTTTTCATGCGGCACAAAGGAATGAAAGAAAAAGGACGCAAACCCGTCACGCACGGCCAGATTCACCGCGGCATGCCCAAGCATGAAACCGACCTGCCGCCGGGACACTTCAGGATCGGCAGGATCGAACTGTACGTACCCCAGGTTTTCCGGGTAGATTTTCTGACCGTGAATGTCCTGCCGGATGATATACGGGAAGATCTGCCCGTAGGCTGCACTGTTGATCGCGCTGCGCTGCTCCATCGCGGATGAAAAAATGGTCGACACGGCATCGTACGTGGTCATCGATCCGGTGTAATGCGGCGTTTCCCAGATAATCGGGTATATCCCGTTGCGCAGGCACTCTTCGAGACTGCTGATGACTTTCCCGCGAACGTACTGCACGGTTTCATGTTCGAGCGGGGTCCCGGCATTGATGTCCCAGAACTCGTAATCCGCCGCTGTAACGCCGCGGTACTGATGCGTGGCCCCGTGCATGACCACCGCGCCTCCCTTCTCCACCATGTAATGGATCGCATCGACGAAATCCGGCTTGTCTGTCAGGCTGACCCGTATGCCGCGCTCGGGATTGATGTAGTACGGGACGAGTGCGATGAGAAAAGGGACTTCCTCTTCGGCCAGCAGATCGGCGATGTCCCGGAGACGGTCCGGATCCTCGAGCGGATGCACGTCCTCGATACGTACGATGGCGCGATGGGATTCCGCATGATCTTCCCCGAGTATGTCGTGAAGCATGTCGGCGAAGAGCAGGTATCGGTCGCGTTCGTCCGCCAGCGCGAATGGTGTGTCCGCCACGTACCAGAAATTGCCGCTGCGAAGAACGTACGGTGTGCTTCCGCTCTTTCGGGAATGTGCCGTCGCGAGTACCGTGCATCGCGCCGCGTCCGTCACGCGGCAGAGCGTGATATTGGGTTCCGTCTTCGTGAACTTTTCGTCCCTGCGCTGCACGCGTGACCATCCCCGGACGGTATCCACGCGCACGGGTTCAAACCCGTACCGCTTCGCCAGGTCAAATTCTTTCGCGTAGGCGAGCAAACCGGTATGCAGCCACGCGGCAGTGCGCTTCCGCGCATGCATATCGCGCAGGAACACCTCCGGTGTCCGGCAGCGCAGCGTGTAGCCGACAAAAAACACCGCGTCGAACGCCTTCATGTCACCAGGACGATACTCCTCGACACTGCGCACCTCGGTTTCGGTGCGGAAATGCCCCAGCAGCTGCGCCAGCTGATATGCGTCTCCGCGGCCGAGATTTTCTTCCTCCGCGGGCCCCTCGAAATACACGACCACGCGCTGCGGCTGTGCCGCGACGCTGCCCGTTAAAATCAGGAGAAAGAACAGTATTCTCATTTCAACACCTGGAAGGTCCTGGCAGCAATCTTGCTCCCGTCTCCGATCACAATGAGATAATTGCCGGAAACGGGAAAAATCTCCCCTCTGACAGGCACTGTCGCACCTTTCGCGCCCGGGGAGGAGAGCGTGTGGATGTGGCGGCCACGCATGTCGTACACATCTGCATGCTGCACCCGCGCGGGCATGCGCACATAGAGTGTCCCGTGCGCAGGTTGCGGATACAGCGAAAGAAACCAGTCCGGCTCGTCGGTCACGCCCGCGGAGAGCTGCACCTCCGGACTGTATTCCCATGTTCCGTCCATATCCAGCATTTTCAGGCGCCACGATGCCTCACCCTCAACGGCGCCGCAGTCGATCCAATCGTACTCCCCTCGTCCGGCGATGAGGAAACCGACTTCCTGCCACGTGCCGCCTCGTCGGCGCTCCAGCGCGTAACCGAACAGGGATACCTCCTCCGCGACTTCCCAGCGCAGCAGCGCGCAGCCGTCACGCCGTGTTGCCGTAAAACTCCGCAGTGTCACAGGGTACGGGTAGTTCCCGTTACGCAGCGCGCTTCCGTAATCACCCACGACGTAGACATTGCCTCCGTGTGCGTCCGCGCCATAGAGCGTGTGCTGCGCATGGGATATTTCACGCACCCAGGTCTGCCCGAAATCGCTGGTGCGCACAATGGTGCCGTTCTCCCCGACCGCTGCATACTCGTTTGGCGCCGGATGGGTCAGGTGAAAGAGGGCCGCCGTAGTGCTCGTCGTGCAGTCGGACCAGCTCTGCCCGCCATCCGTAGTGAAGGAAACCGTACCGTCGTCGCCGCAGAGCATGCCGCGATCGCCGTCACGGATGACATGGAACAGGGCGTCCATCGTCCAGCTCTGCTGATGCAACCACGTGTAGCCGCCGTTCGTGGTGCTGATGACTTTGCCGTTGGAACCGACGACGCTTCCATGGCGCTGGTCCGTGAAATGCACGCCGAATAGGCTTTCCAGTGTTCCACTCGCGACCGCGTACCATCCGGCGCCCGCATTCGTGGTTTTGAGAATGCGGCCGCTGCTGCCCACGATGTACCCGGTGTCATTGTCAAGAAGGTCGATGCCGTTGAGCGCAACTGTCGTGCCACTCGCTATAACGGACCAGTTGTAACCGGCGTTGGTGGAGCGAAGAATGAGGCCACCGTTCCCGCAGGCCACGAGCACCTGGCCGTTGATGTTGTCGATGCCGTACAGCGGCTGCGTGGTCGGCTGTGCGCGCAGCTGCCAGCTGTGTCCGGCGTTGCTGCTGGCGAGCACTTCGCCTGCCGAGGTCACCGCCCAGGCAGACGATGGTATCGCCGCCGACACCGCGTTGATGCTCGCGCGCGTTCCCGCCGTCACCATGGTAAATCCGCCTGAAGCGTTCGAACGGAGAAGATCTCCGTACAGGCCTGCGACGATCACCGTACTGCCGTGCAGCGCCAGTCCTTCGAGTCCGTTTGTCGTACCCGATGACATGGCGGTCCAGCTCGATCCGCCGTTCGTTGTCCGGTATATCGCACCGCCCTCCCCCACGCACCAGACGTGCTGGCGGTCCGTAAAGCGCACCTTGTTCAGGTCCGCCGATGCACCGTTGTTCATCATGCGCGACCAGCTGCTGCCGCCATCGGTGCTGCGGATCACGGTTCCTCCCGTGCCGACCGCCCATCCGTATGACGCGTCGACGAAAAACACATCGATCAGGTCCGCATACAGCATGCCCGGGGAGACGGCACGCGGAATCCACGACGCTCCGCCATTCGTCGTCTGCAAAATGGCCGCCGCGCTTCCGACCGCGACACCGTTCATGGCACTCGCGAAATGCACGCCGTTGAGATTGCTGCTGCTGCCTGTCGTCCTCGCGACCCATGTCGTCCCGCCGTCCGTCGTGGTGCGAAGCATGCCGGCATCGCCGACAAACGCCGCCGTGCTGGAATTCACCGCGAAAATGGTGTTGATCCCGGCCGTCGTGCCGCTGTTCTGCGTCTGCCAGGTACTGCCGCCATTGGCAGTGCGCAGCACGACGCCATTGTCCCCCACCACCCAGGCAGACTGCGCATCCAGGGCGAACACGCCACGCATGACGTCCTCACGCTGGCTGTTCTGCACGGTCCATGAGGCACCGGCATCACTACTGCGTACGATGATGCCGACCGCGCCGACCGCCCAGCCCGTAGCGGTGCCGCTCGCGAAGTGAACATTCCAGAGGTCGTTCCCCTGCGGCTGCGGATGGGCCCACTGCCACTGTGCGGAGATCGACGTTGTCGCGGCAAAGAAATACAGGATGATGTGGAAATATCGTCCGGTCATATACGGATCTTTCTATTGTACGATGAGCACGCGGGTGGAAACGTCGCGATCCGTCACAACAGTCACGAGATACGTCCCCGCCACAGGGAATTGTGAACGATGCATCCTGAACTGCACTTCATCGGTTGCGGATCGCTCGTCGTCGGGATGTACCGTGAGAACCGTTCTTCCGAGAAGATCGGTGATATGCATGCGACTGGAAGCCGCGCTGCCGCGAAAGAGAAGGACGCTGTGTTCGCGCAGCGGATGCGGGTAAAGCGCACGGATGCGGTCCGCAGGACGCGGCTGCGGCTGTCCCGCAACGTCAAGGGCTTCATCTTTCCATCGCAGAACCGTCGCATAATCACCGGAAATCCATCCGAGACGCGGCGAGACGAAATCCAGGCCGAAAAGATCGTACCCGGTGCGTGCGTATCCCCTTGTCCATGAATTTCCGGCGTCGCTGCTGCGCAGCACCATCCCGCCGTCACCGATGACCCAGAGCGCGTTCCGCGTGGGAGTGGAGACGACGTACAGGGGGGTGGAAACACCCGCGTCCTGCCTCGTCCAGTTTCGTCCTGCGTCGGTCGTGTGCAGGATGACGCCGCGTTCGCCCACGACCCATCCCTCGGCATCCGAGACGAAACTGGGCCAGTACAGCGTGCTCTGCACCAGGGTCTGCTGCTCACCCCAGCTCATGCCGCCGTCGAAGCTGCTGAAAACCTTCCCGGCATCCGCTGCGATGACCACATGCTGCGCGGACAGCGCATCGACGCCGAAAAGGTACTCCTGCGTGCCTGCCTCCTGCCGTATCCAGTTCTCACCGCCGTCCGTGGTCTTCAGGACGATGCCCAGTTCACCGACGGCCCAGCCCGTGTGCGCATCCACGAAATCCACGGCGAGAAGTATGTTGCTGCTCGCATTCTCCTGCTGCGTCCATGTCACGCCACTGTCGGACGTATGCAAAATCACACCAGCTTCCCCAACGCACCAGGCATGCTGCGAAGAGACCGCTTTCCCTCCGTACAGACTGTTCCCCAGCAGAGCTGTTTCCTCCCGCCAGGTCTCCCCGCCATCGGTGGTGTGCAGAATCATGCCGTATTCTCCGAAACACCAGCCGTCATTTTCCGTGGCGAAGCTCGTCCAGTTCGCAGACCGGCGAGTCTCCGGATTCATGACTGCCCATGTCGCCCCGTCGTTCTCGGATTGCAGGAAATGACCGAACTCGCCCCCGGCGAGCAAGGTCCCGTCACTTCCGGTAACCCCTTCGAGCACGGATTCCGGCAATAGAACCGGCAGTGCCGTCCAGCTGCTGCCGCTGTTGGTCGTACGCAGCAGCGTCCCGCCGTCCCCCGCGATCCAGACAGTGCTCGCATTCGCGATATGCATGCCGTTGAGATGCCGATTGCTCCCGCTGGACTGCTTTTCCCAGCGAAACCCCCCGTTCACCGTATGATACACGCTGCCCCGTGTCCCGCATATCCATCCGTTCGACGCGTCGGCGAACGCGATATCGAACAGGTCCTCAGGGGGAGTGATGCGCCGCTGCTCCCAGCTTGCACCGGCGTCGGAGGAGAACAGCGCGGTCCCCCCCTCTCCGACGATCCAGCCGTGCTCCGCGTCCGGAAAGGCGATGGCGTTGAGAAAAATACTGACGCCGGAGAACACCGCTGCCCACTGGACGCCGCCGTCCGTGGACCGGATGATGGTGCCGTTGTCCCCGCAGGCGACGACGGTCTGCGATCCGACCTGGGCGATGTCATTGAGACCCTGCGTGGTAATCGACTGGTGATCCGTCCATGACTGCCCGCCGTCCCTGCTCTCGAGCAGGACGCCGTTGTCTGCGACGCACCAGAAATGATCCGCGCGCGAGACGTCGGCGCTGATCACGTCGTCGGTCAGTCCGAACATCGTGTTCCGCCAGCTCCGCCCGTCGTCCGTCGAACGCAGGACGGTGCCATGACGTCCTGTGGCGATGATGACACCGTCCGGAGAGGTCTGCATGGACAGCAGCATGTTCCCCTGCGGCGCAGGATGCTGCCACTCCAGCGTGGTCTGGGCAAATCCTGTAAACGCGAGGAACACGGACATGAAGGAATACGAAGCGAGACGCGTGATCCCGTGAATCCGTATGGGAAACATAACAGCAATCATCGTATGTCCAGGATAATTCTCTGAGCTGTCGATTTCTCAAAAAGCTGGCAGGCGACACTGCGGCGCGCATGCGAAATCCATCGTTCGTCCCGCGCATCGCTTGCGCCGGGATCATAGAATGTCATACACGCCAGTACTGCGCAAAGTACTGTCCCGTCTCCCGCGATACAATGCCAAAACATTACAGAAATGTAAGATTGGGGTTGACACTCCCGTCGCTGCCGCATAGTATATTGCTGTCAATGCATGCATCGCAGCAGGAGATGAAGACATCATGCGGAAAGGATTTGAAGAAATCGCTCATACCGCGGATACGGGTATCCGTGCGTGGTCGCCGACGCTGACTGACACGCTCACGGAAGCTGCGCGCGGGATGTTTTCACTCATTCTGCCCGATCAGGCACGGTTGCAAGCCTCCGGACGTGAGTCCCTGCGGCTCGCGGCGCGTTCACCCGAAGAATTACTGCACACCCTGCTCTCAGAGCTTCTTTTCATGCATTCCGTCCGACGGGCGCTTCCGGTCGCCTATGAAATCACCGTGCACGAGCAGGCCGCGATATGGCGGTGTGAGGCCGAAGTGGACTATGCGGAAATGACTGCAGAAGTGCAGGCGGAAGCGACTGAAATCAAAGCGGTTACCTGGCATGGCCTTTCACTGCACTTCGATGGGTCACGCTGGGTCGCAGAGGTGATCTTCGACACATGAACATGACCGAAAGGAACAGAGCATGAACATTCGTCAGATAGATGCGCAGACCTGGGAAATCCCCCGCAGCGGCGGCATGCGGGTGCCGGGACGTGTCTACGCGAGTCCGCAAATGATGGAAGTCATTCGCAAGGACAAGAGCCTCGAGCAGGTGGTGAACGTGGCGCACCTTCCTGGCATCGTGCGCTATTCGCTGGCCATGCCCGACATCCACTGGGGCTACGGCTTCCCCATCGGAGGCGTCTGCGCCACC
>CAJXSA010000038.1 GCA_913060595.1 uncultured Ignavibacteria bacterium | reverse complement strand
ATCCGCGTCTGCCGATACGCATCGTATTGCACGGCTTCCAGGGACCGATCGAGCGCAACGGCACGAAATACAACGGCGTGATGCAGCCATGGAAGAACGATCTCAGCGATCAGGAAATCGCGGACGTCATCAATTACATCCGCACGAATTTCGGCAACAGTGCCTCGGAGGTGACCGCCGAAACCGTGACAGCCGAGCGCGAGGCCACCGGCAGCAAGGCCGGCGCCTGGACAGAAGACGAATTGAAATCATCCCTGTGACGCACGAGCACCGAATGCAACAGAGGTACTACGACCATGCTTGACTGGCTCCCTGAGAACGTCTCCGTCTTCGGAGAAGGCGTCGACCACCTGTTCTCGCTCATTTACTACATATCCATTGCGATCTTCGTGATCGTCAATGCGATTTACATCGCCTTCATCATCCGGTATCGCCGGAAGCGCAAAGGGGAGAAGGCGTATCATTATCACGGCAACAACCTTCTCGAGTTTTCCTGGACGGCGCTTCCGTTTGCACTGTTCCTTTTCCTCGCCTTCTACAGCGACGGAATCTGGGAGGACATCAAGTACGCTGACAAAACGCCGAACCCCGATCTCGTCGTCGAAGTCATGGGACAGACGTACCTCTGGCATTTCCGCTATCCGGGCTCGGACGGCATTTTCGGGCGCCGCGACATCAAATTCATTTCCACGACGAATCCCTTCGGCGTCGATCCCGAGGATCCGAACGGGAAGGACGATCTGACCACCATCAACAGCATGACCATCCCGGTAAACAAGACCGTGCTGGTGCGCCTTTCATCGATGGATGTGATCCACAGCTTCTTCCTGCCCAACATGCGCGTCAAGCAGGACGCGGTGCCGGGACAGTGGGTGGACGTCTGGTTCAACAGCACGAAGACCGGCGAGTATGAGATCGCCTGCGCTGAACTCTGCGGCAGCGGCCATTATCTCATGCGGGCGGTGCTCGACGTGCAGGCGCAGAAGGATTTCGACACCTGGGTTGACGAACAATACAGCAACGTGCTTGCGTCGCTCGCCGCGGCTCCTGCACAGACCAACGAGTAACGGTTCAAAGAGATATGGAAGCAGCACTCAGCACGGAACAGCACGGACACGCGGGATCGCACGGACACAGCGAATCCTTCCTCCGGCACTACATTTTCTCCACTGACCACAAGATGATCGCCAAGCAGTTCATGGTGACGGCCATCATCTTCCTGTTCATCGGCGGCGCCTTCGCGCTGTTCATCCGCTGGCAGCTCGCCTATCCCGGCGAACCCATTCCCCTGATCGGGAAGCTGCTGCCCTCGACCTGGGTGAACGAGGCCGGCGCCGTCACCGCGGAATGGTACACGCAGCTGCTGACCATGCACGGCTCGATCATGATTTTCGCCGTCATCATTCCGCTGCTGGTCGGCACCTTCGGCAACTTCGCCATTCCCCTCATGATCGGCGCGGACGACATGGCCTTTCCCTTCCTCAACATGGTCTCCTTCTGGCTCTTCCCGGTCGCGGGTGTGCTCATGATGGGCGGCTTTTTCATGGAAGGAGGGATGGCGGCCGCGGGCTGGACCGCCTATCCACCCCTGAGTGCCATCGCCTCCTACGGGCAGACGCTCTGGATTGTCGCGCTCTTCCTGATCGGCTTTTCCTCCATCCTCGGCGCGGTGAACTACATCACCACCGTGCTCAACATGCGCGCGCCCGGGATGAAGATGTTTGATCTGCCGATGACAGTGTGGGCCGTGTTCATCACCGCCATCATCATCACCATCGGCACCCCGGTGCTCGCTTCGGCGCTGGCCATGCTGTTCATGGACAACTTCCTGCACACGAGCTTTTTCCAGCCGGAGAACCTTATCGTTCCGACGCGTGACATGTCGCGCACTGCGGGCGGAGGGCAGCCGCTGCTCTGGCAGCACCTGTTCTGGTTCTACTCGCACCCTGCCGTGTACATCATGATTCTCCCGGGCATGGGCGTGGTCTCGGACGTGCTGTCGACCTTTTCGCGCAAGCCGCTCTACGGCTACAAGGCCATGGTTTTCGCCATCATCGCCATCGCCTTTCTCGGCATCATCGTCTGGGGACATCACATGTTCCAGTCCGGCATGAACCCGCTGCTCGGCACCACCTTCATGGTCAGCACCATGGTGATCGCCGTGCCCTCCGCAATCAAGACCTTCAACTGGCTCGGCACGATGTGGCGCGGGAAGATGGAGTTCACCACCCCGATGCTCAACGCCGTCGCATTTGTCTCCATGTTCGTCATCGGCGGACTCAGCGGCATCTTCATGGCATCCACGCCGGTTGATGTCTTCATCCATGACACGTACTTCATCGTCGGTCACATCCACTATGTGCTTTTCGGCGGCAGCCTGTTCGCGGTGTTCGCCGGGCTCTTTTACTGGTTCCCGAAAATGACAGGGCGCATGTATGACGAGCGCCTCGGCAAGTGGCACTTCTGGATCACCTTCATCACCTTCAACGGCACCTTTTTCCCCATGCACATCCTCGGCGTGGGCGGAATGATGCGCCGCATTTTCGATCCGACGGTGTACGATTTTCTCAAGCCGTTTCAGCCGATGAACGAGTTCATCACCATCAACGCCATGATTCTCGGCTTCGCCCAGTTCCTGCTCGTGTACAATCTCGGGTACAGCTGGTTCCGGGGCCGGAAAGCGAAGCGCAATCCCTGGCGCGCCAACACGCTGGAATGGCAGGCACCCTCGCCGCCCCCGCACGGCAATTTTGATCGTCCCCTGCACGTCTATCACGGACCGTACGAGTACAGCAGTCCGCTGACGGTGCAGGATTATCTGCCGCAGACCACGTCTCCGGAGGAAATCGAAGAGCAGCGCCGTCACCACGAGACACGACTCAAGCAGAAGAACGAAGCCACCGCTCATCAGGAATAGCACATGCAGAAAGGAACACGCACACTCTCCCCGTCCGCCCGCCGCTGGCTGCATCGAATCGCATCGGTGCTCGCCGTGGGTACCATTCTCCTGATCGCCAAGGGCGGCCTGGTGCACAGCGCCGGTGCCGGACTCTCGGTGCCAGACTGGCCCACGACGTACGGCGAAAACATGTTCACCTACCCGGTGGAGAAATGGACGGGCGGCATCGTCTATGAACACGGACACCGTCTCATCGCCACGGGCATCGGCCTGCTCATGATCATCGTCACCGTAATGATCTGGATGGGCGACAGCCGCCGCTGGCTGCGCTGGCTTTCCGCGGGTGCGCTGCTGGCCGTCATCGTCCAGGGGGTGCTCGGCGGATTAACGGTGCTGATGCGTCTTCCGACCGCGGTGTCTGTCAGCCATGCCATGCTCGCGCAGTCCTTCATGCTCATGACGCTGCTTATTGCAGCCGCCACCTCGCCGCGATGGATGAAATCCGATGCGCCGGGCGAGGTGCAGGAGAGCAGCGCACTGCAGAAGCTCCTTCTTGCGACGGTGCTGTTCACGTTCGTGCAGATCCTGCTCGGCGCGATCACACGCCATACCTACAGCGGCATGGCCATCATGGATTTCCCGCTGAACAACGGCAAAGTCATCCCCGATTTCACGAGCTTCGGTGTCATGATTCAGTTCGCCCACCGCGTGGGAGCCGTAATCCTGACCACGATGATACTCGTACAGGGCGTGCGCATTCTGCGTCGTCCCGCGCTGCGCCTGCTCCGCGTGCCGGCCGCGGCGTCGATCGCCATGGTGCTCGTACAGTTCATGCTGGGCGCCACCGTGATATGGACGCGCGAAGCCATCGTTCCGAACACGCTGCACGTGATGGGCGGTGCGCTGACCTTCACCTTCGTCTTCATAACCTATATCCGCAGCGTGCGCTACTACCGTTTCGCCGGTGACGCAGAGAATGCCGCAGCGCTGCGTGTGCAGGGGGTGAACGCATGAGAAACGCAAAGCAGACCGCATACTCCATGCAGGGCGAGGCCGTGCGTCACGACGCGATGACGCTGCGCGAGGTCTTCGCCGGATACTACGAACTGACGAAGCCGGGCATCACGCTGATGGTCGTCATCAGCACGGCTGCGGGTTTCTACCTCGCACTTCCGCGGAATTTCCTCACACTCGAGTACGCATTTCTCTTTGTGCTGACCGTGCTGGGAACGGCGCTGGTCTCTGCAGGGAGCTGCGTGCTCAACCATGTGATGGAGCATGACCTTGACCGCGGGATGAAGCGGACGATGTTCCGTCCCATTCCCTCGGGCCGCGTCAGCTGGCTCAACGCATTGCTGTTTGGCAGCGCCCTGGTGATCAGCGGTATCGCGATATTGCTTGCCGCGCATCCGCTCACCGCAATGCTTGCGGGACTGACCGCCTTTCTCTACCTGGCCGTGTACACTCCCATGAAACGCCGCACGCAGCTGGCGACGCTCGTGGGCGGCATACCCGGCGCACTGCCGCCGCTCGGCGGTTACGCCACGGTGTCCGGCAGCATCGGTCCCGAAGCGCTGGCGATGTTCATGATTCTCTTTCTCTGGCAGATGCCGCATTTCCTCTCCCTCGCCTGGATGTACCGCAAGGATTACGAGCGCGGAGGTTTCCCCATGCTAACCGTTCTCGACGGCAGCGGCATGGTTGTGGCCCGGCATATCATCACCTACACGCTGATGCTGCTGCTCTTCAGTTTGCTGCCGACAGTGTTCGGCGATACCGGCGTGCTGTACTTCATCGGTGCCCTGCTGCTGGGAACGGCGTTCCTCGTCGCCGGCATGCGCTTCTTCATCGAGCGCAGCAACGGCAATGCACGCACCGTGCTGCTTTCGTCCTATTTCTATCTGCTCGCATTGATCACCCTGATGTTTATCGACAAGGCCTGACCCCATGTCCACAGTCGCTGCAACACATTCACGCTTCAACACCGGCATCTATCACGGTAAGCTGGGGATGTGGATTTTCCTCGCCTCCGAAATCATGTTCTTCACCGGTTTCTTCGGTGCCTTCATCGTTTTGCGCAACCTGAACATCGAAGTGTTTACGGCCAGCGCGCATCAGCTGGACAAGGTGGTGGCCACGATCAACACCGCCGTGCTGATCTCCTCGAGCCTCACGATGGCCCTCTCGCACCTGGCACTGGAAAAGGGGAACGAGGCCAAGTTCAGACTCTTCCTGACGCTGACGCTGATCGCCGCCTTCGCATTTCTTGGTATCAAGAGCTACGAATACGCCACCAAGTTCAGCCACGACATTTACCCCTGGACGAACACCTTCTACGCCACGTATTTCACCATGACAGGCTTCCATGCGCTGCATGTGATCGGCGGCATGATTCCCATGGCCTGGATGCTCGGCAAATCGCTGGTGAAAGGCTATCCCCGCGAAATGCATCACCGCGTCGAGACGCTCGGTCTGTACTGGCACTTCGTGGACCTCGTCTGGATTTTCCTCTTCCCGACGCTGTACCTGATTTTCTAGCACCGAAAGGAGACCCCCATGGCTTCCGGCGAAAGCTTCGAACAAATACAGAAGTCCTATTTCAAGGTGTTTCTCGCCCTGATGGTGCTCACGGCACTCACCGTGGCCGTCACGACGATTCACTTCGGTGACGTGCTCAACATTGTCGTTGGCGTGCTGATCGCCGTGGCCAAGGCGGCACTTGTCATATGGATTTTCATGCACCTGAAATTCGACAACCGGCGCCTCCGGTATTTCGTCTACGTGCCGGCATTCTTTTTTGTCACCTTCGTCCTCGCACTGACGGTCCTCGGACTCTGATCGCACGCATGCTCACGCTGACTGACATAGCACATACCTACACCCCCCGGAAGGCGGATGACGTCCAGGCCCTGCGGGGCGTGACGCTGTCCGCGCAGCCCGGCGAGGTCACGGCGCTGGTCGGTCCGAACGGGAGCGGGAAGTCAACGCTCTTTCGCCTTGTCACCGGGACGCTCGCCCTGCAGCAGGGGAGTGTGACCATGAACGGTGCCGCTGTTCGCGCGTCCCGCCTCGGTGTCGTCTTCCAGTCCCCCGCGCTCGACGAGCAGCTGACCGTGTTCGAAAACCTGCGCACCCATGCCATGCTCTACGGCATGCAGCTGCGCCCCGTCGACCTTCCCGCCGATCTCATCGACGCGCTCGGACTCGGAGAAATGCTCCACAGCCGTGTCAGCGCTCTGTCCGGCGGTTACCGTCGCCGCGTGGAACTTGCCAAGGCGCTGCTGCCCGAGCCCGATCTCCTGGTGCTCGACGAACCGTTCACAGGACTCGACGTCACAGTGCGCGACACATTCTTCCGCGTCCTGCGGGAAATCACCGCCCGGCGCGGACTGACCACACTGCTGATCACGCATGAGCTCGCCGTCGCCGGAATCTGTGACCGTGTGGTGCTGCTCGAGAGCGGCGCCATCGTCGCCGACGACACGCCCGCGCGACTTCTCGGGGAATTCGGCGCATCGGTGGTGGAAATCACCACCAGCGACATCCCGGCGCTGGAAGCGGCACTGTCCGCAGCGGGCGCAACGGCGCTGCGGCTGCATGCACGCGGCCTGCTTGCGAAAAGCATGACGCTGAAGGAAGTGCTCGCGGTGGTGGACGAGAGGGATTCACGCATCGAGGACATGCACATGCGGCGTCCCACGCTCGAAGATTATTTTATCGCGCGCACGGGGCATGCGATCCTGATGCATGACGAAGATCGGAGGGCGGCATGACGGCGTTTGTGCTCCCCACATACGGTCTCTGGCAGCGCGACCTGCGGCATTTCCTCCGCCAGCGCAGCCGCGTCATCGGCGCGGTGGGGCAGCCCTTTGTCATCTGGATTTTTCTCGCCGCCGGCTTTCGTCACAGCATGCAGGCGGCTGGCACGGAATACGGCACCTGGCTGTTTCCGGGCGTGATCCTGCTGATCGCACTGTTCGCGGCGATTTTCTCGACCATCTCCGTCATCGAGGACCGTCGCTCCGGCTTCCTGCAGGGGGTGCTGACATCTCCTGCGCCACGAACCGCCATCGTGCTGAGCAAAATGCTGGCCGGGACGACCATCGCCCTCGCGCAGGCGCTCATATTCATGGTACTGCTGCCGTTTTCCGGCGTCTCGCTCACCCTTCCCGGCTTCCTGCTGAGCATGCTGCTTCTGGCCGCGGCCGGGATGATGCTCACCGCGCTGGGCTTCATCATGGCCTGGCGCATGGAATCCACACAGGGTTTTCATGCGGTCATGAATCTGCTGCTGCTCCCGCTCTGGATGCTTTCCGGAGCCTTCTTCCCCCTGGAAGGAGCAGCAGGGTGGATGCGCGTCATTATGCAGCTCAATCCGCTCTACTACGTGACATCGCTCTTCCAGCAGACCTTTTTCCTCGGAAGCGGTGTCGAGGTGCCCGGAGCGCCGGCGCAGGCGCTGTCGCTCGCGGTGACCGCGGGACTGCTCTTCCTTCTGACATTCATTTCACTGCGAATGGTTGAACAAAAATGAAAGGAATGATACGACATCATATCGGCGTCGCTGCGCTGCTTCTGCTGCTGACGGCCTGCCAGTCTGATCGGGCCGGGACGCAGGTGACCGAACTCCCGGAGATCAAGAATGTTCCGGACTTCACGTTCACGAATTACAACGGAGCCTCGCTTGCCGCGGAGGACCTCGATGGGAAAGTGTACATCGCGTACTTCTTTTTCACTTCCTGCGGCGGTCCCTGTCCGGTGATGAACTCGAAAGCGAATGTTCTCCAGGCCGAGTACGCGGATGTGGAGGATTTCCGCATCGTCGGATTCTCCGTCGATCCCGAGCGCGACACTCTTGAGCGTCTCACGCGCTATGCCGAGCGCTACAACGCGGCGCCGGGCCGCTGGTACATGCTGCGCAACGAAAAGAGCGTTGTTGCGGATCTCGCATCGCGCGGCTTCATGATGGGTGACGCCTCCGTCCCCGCCATGCACAGCACGCGCTTCGCGCTCGTGGACCGCGGCGGCGTCATCCGGGGCTATTATGACGGCATGGACGACGCAAAGGTCGATGAACTGCGCGCCGCACTCAATTTCCTGCTCGGGAGGGACGCATGAGTGTCAGCGACCTTCCGACCGTGAATGCCCTGCTGAACACGCTTTCGGCAGTGTTCCTCGTTACCGGTTTCGTGTTCATCCGGCAGAAGAAGATACCGCAGCACCGCGCGATGATGATCGCGGCGTTCGCGACCTCGACCGTTTTTCTCGCAACGTATCTGACCTACCATTTCAGTGTGGAAATGGTCACGCGTTTTCAGGGCGAGGGAACGGCGCGCATCGTGTACTTCGCGATTCTGATCTCACATTCGCTGCTCGCCGTCGCCGTACCGCCGCTGGCCATCATAACGCTGTGGCGTGGACTGAAGATGAAAGTCGAGCGCCACCGCCGCGTCGCGCGATGGACGCTGCCGATATGGATGTACACTTCCGTCACCGGAGTGCTCGTGTACCTGATGCTGTATCATTTTTACGCCTGACGATATGAAACGACTGCTTCTCATTTCCATGCTCACGCTCGCCATCGTTCTCGTCCTCCCCGGACTGGCGGAGGCCTGTCCCAACTGCAAGGAAGCATACATGGGAGACGGACAGTCGCCGGTGTCGTCGGGATTCAACGCCAGTATCATCTTCATGATGACCATGCCTTTTCTCGTCATCGGCGGCTTCGTCCTGCGACTCTGGCTCGCACAGCGCCGCCGGCAGTCCGCGGACGCCGCGGGTGAAGCAATGCATTACAACGGATAACAGTGACCATGTTTACTGCCCAACTCGATACACAGATCAAACGCGTCATCGTCAGCCTCGTCGTCGTTATCGCCGTGGGCGCGGTGTCCTTCTACTTCCTCCGCCATCCCAGCGTCATGGACGTCGGCTACCGGCCCCAGCAGCCGGTGCCCTTCGATCACCGCCTGCACGCGGGTGAGCTGGAAATCAGCTGCGTGTACTGCCACACCAGCGTGGAAACCTCCGCGCACTCGACCGTGCCGCCGACGCAGACCTGCATGAACTGCCATGTCTCGGTCAAGCGCGACAGTCCGAAGCTCGAACTCGTGCGCTCCAGCTTCGAGAACGGCACTGCCATACCCTGGGTGCGCATTCATCGTCTGCCCGAGTACGCCTTTTTCAACCACAGCCGGCACGTGAACGCGGGGATCGACTGCGCGTCCTGCCACGGCGAAGTGGAGAAGCAGGGCGTGATCGTGCAGAAGGAGCCGCTGACCATGGGTTGGTGTCTCGACTGCCATCGCGCGCCGGATGAGTACGTCGTGCCCACCCGCGAAATCAGCGGACTCGACGTGGATCCGGCGCTGCTCAGCAGGGCCATCCCGCAGGGACCGACGCACTGTTCCGCCTGTCACCATTGACGCACGCATAATCCAATTCCGTCAGAAGATCAATTACGATACACAGCATGGCTGAAACCCCAACCAACGGAAAGACGTACTGGAAAAGCTTCGGAGAGCTGGGCAGAGACCCGGCGCTCATGGAGCAGCTGCAGAACGAGTTTCCCGCCGATTACGACGTCCCGAACGGCAAGGCCGGCGGCATCACGCGCCGCACCTTCATGGGACTGCTCGCCGCCTCCGCCGCCCTCGCGGCCACCGGCTGCCGCCGACCGGAGCAGGAAATCGTCCCGTACGTGAAAAAACCCGAGTATCTCACGCCGGGCATCGCGAACACGTTCACCACGGCATTTTCGCGGCAGAATTTCGCGGCGGGCCTGCTCGTGACCTCTCGCGAGGGACGCCCGATCAAAATCGAAGGCAACGACCTCTGTCCCGTGAGCGGAGGCAAGAGCATGCACCTGGCGCAGGCCTCGCTGCTCTCGCTCTACGATCCGGACCGCATGCTGCGTCCCACGGTGAACAACAGCGACTCGACACCGCTCAACGCCATGCGCCGTATCGCGGATGCCATTCGCGAGGTCACCGCGCAGGGACGCAAGGTGCGCATCATGGTCGACGAGCATGCCTCACCGTCGCTGCGCAAGCTCTATGATGAGCTCGCAGCGGTTCTGCCCGAAACCCGCGTCGTGACCTGGCCGGCGCTCGCCGCCTACGGTGCAGCGCAGGCCAACCGTGAGCTGCTGGGTATCGACGCTGTGCTCGTGCCCGACCTCTCGAAAGCGAAGGTCGTGCTCGGAGTGGATGCGGATTTTCTCGGCACCGACAATGAGGCGCTCTATCACATCCGGCAGTTCGCCCGCGGACGCAAGCCGGAGCGCGACGACGCGAAGATGAACCGCTACTATGCCGTCGAATCGATGATGACCGCCTCCGGTTCGAATGCTGATCAGCGGATACGCATCAAGCCCGGGGAGATCGACGAGTTTCTCCGCGCGCTGCTGCATGAGATTGCTGTGGTCCGCGGACGTGGCGGACTCGACGCAGCTGCCATCTCCGCTCTGGGCGACGCAGGCAACGCGCAGTTCGCCGAAATCGGCGCCATCGCCGACGACCTGCTCGCGCATCCTGCCGTGGTCATGGTGGGGCGCCATCTGCCCGCAGAGACGCATGCGCTGGGTGTCATGCTCAATCAGGCCATCGGTGCCATCGGCCAGGGACGCATCATCGATCCCCGCCACGCGCTGCCGTACAGCAACGACAAGACGGCGGAAATGGAATCGCTGCGCGAAGAACTGCGCGGCGGCAAGGTCGGCGTGCTGATTTTCGGCGACGTCAATCCCGCCTACTCCATGCCGGGCGACATGTTCCGCACGCTGACCTCGCGCGTGCTGTACCGCTTCTCGCTTTCGCAGTACGCGGACGAAAGCTCCAAGTCCTGTTCGATCTTCATTCCGGTCAACCATTACCTCGAAGCCTGGGGCGACGCTGCCATGTTCGACGGCTCACAGGCCGTGGTGCAGCCGCTGATCGCACCGCTCAACGAAGCACAGCCCTCGCTGGCCGATGCGCTGATGGGTATCGCCCGCTCTTACGATGAGAAAAACTTCGCAGACACCGCGAATTTCTACGAGTACGTGCGCGCCCGCTGGAAGACGGAGGTTTTTCCTCGCATCGGCGGCGCGGCCTTCCCCGGATTCTGGACCGGTGCCCTGCGCACGGGCAGCGTGAAGCTCGAACCCGCCGAGGGCGGGGCCGCCCTGCGTCCGGAGGCGGCCGCGCGCATGCTGCGCAAAACCGCCGCTGTACCCGCCGCGGGGATGATGCTCGGCGTGCTGCCAAGCCACAGTCTCGACGACGGCCGCTATGCCAACACGGGCTGGCTGATGGAACTGCCTGACCCGGTCACCAAGACGACCTGGGACAACCTGGCCGTCATGAGCCGTGCCACCGCGGAGGCCCTCGGTGTGAAGCAGGAAGATGTCGTGGAAGTGCGCACCGAAGCGGGAACGACCCGCCTCCCGGTGTTCGTGCAGCCCGGCGTCGCGGACGACGTCGTCATCACCCACACCGGTTTCGGCCGGCAGGAGGGGGGACGCGTGCTCGCAGACAAGGGCGTGAGTGTTTTCCCGCTGCTGCCCGCCGGCACGCGCACGCTGGGCTACCTCCCGGCACAAATCACACCGACCGGGGACAGCTACCCGATCGCGACCACGCAGGATCATCACTCCCTCTCGGGCGATGAACTGTTCGACATCGATCGCAAGGAAATCGTCAAGGAGGGATCGCTCGCCGACTTCATCGCCGATCCCTCGACGCTGTACAGGCACGACCTCCCGTTGTACGGTGCGGACAACGCCACCGACCGTCCCATCAGCATCATGCCAGCGCATGACTATTCCGAGGGACATCGCTGGGGCATGACCATAGACACCAGCGCCTGCGTCGGCTGCAACGCCTGCGTGGTGGCCTGTGTGTCGGAGAACAACATCCCGATGGTGGGGAAGGAAGAGGTGATGAACGGGCGCGAGATGCACTGGATCCGCATCGACCGCTATTACAGCGGGGACGAGGACAATCCCGACACGACACTGCAGCCCATGCTCTGCCAGCACTGCGAAAAGGCGCCGTGCGAAAACGTCTGTCCCGTCGCCGCGACCACGCACAGTCCCGAGGGTCTGAACGAGATGACCTACAACCGCTGCGTCGGCACCCGGTACTGCTCGAACAACTGTCCGTATAAAGTCCGCCGCTTCAACTATCTCAATTACCACGAAGACGACCGTGACCCGCTCAGTCTCGTGTTCAATCCGGACGTGACCGTGCGCATGCGCGGTGTGATGGAGAAGTGCACGTTCTGCGTGCAGCGCATCAACACGGCCAAGTACGCGGCGAAGAACGAAGGCCGCGACACCCTGCGTGACGGGGAAGTGGTCACCGCCTGTCAGCAGGCCTGTCCCGCGGACGCCATCGTGTTCGGCAACACCAACGATCCGGAAAGCGCCGTGTCGAAGAGCCGGCAGAGCGAGCGCGGTTACCACGTGCTGCAGTCGCTGAACATCATTCCGTCCATCACCTACAAGGCGAAGATCCGCAACACGAACGGAGGAGCTGCATGAAGAATGTGACTGACAGGCATCGTCAGGACAGCTGGGATGTCGAGGGTGGCGGCTCGCTGGCCGTCAGTCCCGATGAAATCCGCGAACCGCTGTTCGAGGGCACGCCCGGACTGCGCGACGTCACCGAGACCGTGTCCGGCGTCGTCGAGGGCAAGCCCACGAAGCTCTGGTATGCCACCATCACGCTCACCAGCGGACTCGCCGCGTGGGGCATCCTGACCATTCTCTACACCGTGGTCACCGGTATCGGTGTCTGGGGCAACAACCAGCCCATCGGCTGGGCCTGGGATATCACGAACTTCGTGTTCTGGATCGGTATCGGCCATGCCGGCACACTGATCTCGGCGATTCTTTTCCTCTTCCGCCAGAAATGGCGTACGGCCATCAACCGCGCCGCGGAGGCCATGACGATATTCGCCGTGATCTGCGCCCTGATCTTCCCGATCATTCACACCGGTCGTCCGTGGGTCGCCGTCTACTGGCTGCTGCCGCTGCCGAACCAGATGGAAATGTGGGTGAACTTCCGTTCGCCGCTGCTCTGGGACGTGTTCGCCGTGTCGACGTACTTCACCGTCTCGGCGATGTTCTGGTACGTCGGTCTCGTGCCCGACATGGCCACGCTGCGCAACCGCGCGAAGAACGTGTTCGTCAAGCGCATCTGGACCTTCGTGAGCCTGGGCTGGACCGGCGCCAACCGCCACTGGCACCGCTACGAGAAGGCCTATCTCATCCTGGCCGGCATTTCCACGCCGCTGGTGCTCTCGGTGCACACCATCGTGTCCTTCGACTTCGCAGTGTCGGTCATTCCCGGCTGGCACACCACGATTTTCCCGCCGTACTTCGTCGCAGGCGCCATCTTCTCCGGCTTCGGCATGGTGCTGACGCTGATGATACTCGCGCGCAAGCTGCTCAACCTCGAGCAGTTCATCACGCGCAAGCACATCGAGAACATGAACAAGGTGCTCATGGCCACCGGACTCATGGTGGGGTACGCCTACGGTATGGAGTTCTTCATCGCCTGGTACAGCGGCAATCCCTACGAACGTTTCGTCTTCATCAACCGCGCCTTCGGCCCGTACAGCTGGGCGTACTGGACGATGGTGACATGCAACGTGTTCATCCCGCAGCTGTTCTGGTTCAAGAACATCCGGCGCAACCTTATCATCACCTGGGTGATTTCGATTTTCGTGAACATCGGCATGTGGTTCGAACGCTTCGTGATCATCGCCACCTCGCTGCACAGGGATTTCCTCCCGTCCAGCTGGGGCTACTTCATTCCCACCTGGGTCGACGTATCGATTTTCGCGGGCACCGTCGGACTGTTCCTGACGCTGTTCCTGCTGTTCGCCAAGTACATCCCCGTGCTGGCGATCTCTGAAGTCAAGGGCATACTGCCCGGTTCGCAACCGTCCCACACGCATCATTGAGAGGAGCGCGAAACATGAAAAAGACTGCCGGTGTGACCGGACTCTTTCACGATCCCGATCAGGTGCTGAAGGCCGCCGCGGAGATTCGCCGCGCGGGATACCGGAAATTCGATTTCCACACGCCGTATCCCCTGCACGGACTCGACGACGCCATGGGTGTCAAGCGCACCGTGCTGCCCTGGATTTCCCTCGGGGCCGGCATCGTCGGCGCCGCCGTCGCCACGCACCTGCAGTGGTGGACCGGTGCGGTGGATTATCCCCTGGTGATCGGCGGCAAGCCGCTGTTCGCCTTCGAACCTTCCATTCCCATCATCTTCGAGCTGACGGTACTGTTCTGCGCCATCGCGACCGTGGTCGGCATGTTCGCCCTCAACGGACTGCCGCGCTGGTTCTCGAAATGGCAGGACGACCCGCATTTCGTGCGCAGCATGGACGACGCCTTCGTGGTGACCGTCGATGCGGACGACGCACAGTATGACGCGGGGAAAACCCGCACCCTGCTCGAATCCCTCGGAGCCGAACAAGTACGCGAAGTGGAATATGAAGATCAATAACAGACGCATCCCCATTACGCTCATCCTCACCGCCGCCGTCGTGGTGGTCGTGTTCATTGTCCTCTGGGCGGGAAACGACTTCCAGGCACTGCGGTCGACCGAGCCGCCCATACAGATACGCTACGACATGTACTATCAGAGCAAATCCATGGCGCAGGAGCAGAGCACCTTCTTCGCCGACCGCAAGGCCATGCGCGACCATGTGCCGGGCACCGTGCCGCGGAACGGCACGATATACGCCTACGCGACGCCAGAGGAGGCGGAAGCCGCCATCGCGGGCAATCCCCTCGCCGTGTCCCCTGCAGTGCTCGCCCGCGGGGAAAACCGCTTCAACAGCTTTTGCGCGCCCTGTCATTCGGTCACGGGACAGGACACCACCGAGACGGTGCGTCGCGGACTGCAGAAGCCGCCCAATCTCGCGGCGGCCAACGCGAAGGGGTATTCCGATGCACGGCTGTTCCACGTGATCAGCGCCGGACAGAACATCATGCCGGGCTACGCTGACAAGCTGAAGGAGGAAGACCGCTGGGCCATCGTGCACTATGTGCGCGAATTGCAGAAGGCGCCGCTCAAGTATGCCGAGGCGGCTCCGGCGGCGCAGGATACGACCGCGGCCGCCGCGACAGGCACCGCGGATAGCGCGAACGAGAGCACGGAGGCGGTACAATGAGCGATAGCAACGTCCTTCTCACGGAAACGACTTTTGTCAAGCGCCTGCAGCTGGTCGGCGTCGTGACCGCGGTCCTTGGCATCGCGCTGAGCATCGCCGCCGCGATGAGCGACATGCAGCGTTTCCTTTTCGACTACCTGACGGCCTTCGTGTTCTGGGGCGGCATCGCCGTCACCGCGGTGTTTTTCAGCATGCTGCAGTACCTGACCCGCGCGGGATGGTCGACGGCCGTGCGCCGCATCCCCGAGCTGCTCGGCGGCTTCACGCCGCTGCTCATCGTCCTGCTGCTGCCCATCGTGTTTGGCGTGGGCGAACTGTATCATCACTGGGTGCATCCCGCGCCCGACGACGTGGTGCTCGCCAGCAAGGAACCCTGGCTGAATGTGCCGTTTTTCATCATCCGCCTCT